>LFRU01000035.1 GCA_001512495.1 Syntrophothermus sp. DTU052
CCCCACCGCAGTGGCACCCTGGCATAAGCCAGACTCATAGCTACCATTCCCATACATTCCGGAATTCCCTGCACGAAAAAGTAGAATAAGCTCATGCTTTCAATTTATCTCCATTTATAGAATGGTTTGCCCAATTATGGAAAATTCGACGTGGTATCTATGTAATCCTTCAAACTCATGTAGGTCTTTCGGCCCATATGGGCTGAAAATTTTATTAAAACCCGGATTACACTGTATAAAAATTTGGCATCTGTTTTGGTACGGATTTCTTGTAGCGCAGAAAAGAGATAAGACCGGCAGAATACTCAACAGGTGCCGGGGAAGGATATGCCCATCTCCTGTAGAACAAGACAAGAAAACCGGAGCGGTGCTAAATATGAACCATGACCTGCATGATAGAATCAAACGCCTTAAGGAAAGGCTCTCACCCTGCGACATCTGTCCGCGGGAGTGTGGTGCCGACCGGCTTGGGGGTGAGACCGGTCAGTGCGGGGCGGGGAAAGAGGTGGCGATATCCGGTTATGGACCACACTTCGGAGAAGAGCGTCCCCTGGTGGGCCGGGGAGGCTCGGGCACCATCTTTTTTGCCTTCTGCAGCCTGAGGTGTGTTTTCTGCCAGAACTACACCACCAGTCGGGGCAGGGATGCTTTTGAGATCAGTACCTCTCAGCTGGCCGATGTCATGCTGAGGTTACAGGATAGAGGCTGCATCAACATTAATCTGGTAAGCCCCACCCACTATACACCGCAGATCCTGGAGGCCTTATATGAAGCGCGCTCGCTGGGTCTTAATTTGCCCTTGGTCTACAACTGCAGCGGCTACGAGAAGCTGGATATACTGGCCGAACTCGACGGTGTGGTTGACATATACATGCCGGACATCAAGTATGCCGATGCCGAGATTGCCCGCGGGTATTCGGGCGTCGAGGATTACCCGGAAGTGGCCCGGGCAGCTCTCCAGGAGATGCACCGGCAGGTGGGTGATTTGCAACTAAACGAAAATGGTGAGGCTGTATGCGGCCTGTTGATTCGCCACCTGGTAATGCCGGGGGGCCTCGCAGGAACCGCTGAATTAATGGAGTTTATCGCCCGGGAAATATCGCCCACCAGTTGGATCAACGTCATGGACCAGTACCGTCCGACCTACCTGGCCCACCGCTACCCCGAAATCGCGCGTACCATCACCCGGCGGGAATTCGAGGAAGCCCTGCATGCCACCCGCCAGGCCAGTGAAGGGTTTCACCTGTTATGAGAGGTGCTTTGCCTCTTCATCGTAAGCAACAACAGGGCATAATAACCAAATAACACAGCGATAATTGAGATTGCCACTGTCCCTAGTATTAAGGATTAGATGGAGAGACACTGTTATGAAGAAGACTTCCACCAAAATAGCGGCCTGGATTCCAGTTATCCTGTGGATGATGCTGATTTTTTTCCTGTCGGCCCAGTCAGCTGCGGAATCATCCGGCCTGAGTTCCAAGGTGACCGAATTGATGCTGGGGCTCATAAATAAGGTGGTCCCGGCTTTCAGTTCCGGTTTGGTTGATTACGCGTACCTGAATCATGTTGTGCGCAAGTTGGCTCACTTTCTGTTATACCTGGTTCTGGGGTTGCTGTCGGCGCGGGCTTTGCGAAAGAATGGTATTACCGGGGGGAAGCAATTGGTGCTGGCGGTGATTTTCTGTGCATTGTATGCCGTCACAGATGAACTGCACCAGATGTTCGTACCCGGCAGAAGCGGTCAGATCAGTGATGTAGTCCTTGACACCATGGGAGGGCTGGCCGGAGTCATCCTATACCACTCCCGCCAGGCAGATAAGCGAAACCCATCTTGAGTATGCAAATCGAGTTTCCAAGTCGTTAAAAGTCCAAACTTCCCGTAACTTGCCTAAAGGAATCCGGACCTCACTATAGTATTGTTTAATAAAAGGAAATATTAACCAATGAAGAAAAATAATACCATAACAACGCAGTAAAATTGTCCGCTTTGTTTTCCTCGGCAATGTACTTTTTGGGGCCCATCGAACAATCCTTTTATCGTTTCAGTTCCGGTTCTATCCAGAATCTTTGATATTGCCTAACAGCTTCACCAGCGACAGGCTCCAACAATGCTTCATGTCTAGGGAGGGGTGAGCTCTATAGGGTAGAGTATTTTCCAAATCAAACAGAGTCTTTATTCGAAGGGAGGAAAGAGGGAGCGTATGTTTAGCCAAAAAGGATCAAACTTTCCGGTCAGGCTATGCCTAAACCTGGCATTAGCATTGACAATGCTAATGGCAAGTTGCCTGGCGCCTCCTGCAGGTGCCGCTGCAGTGCCCGTTGACATGCAGGATCACTGGGCAGCCGGGCAGGTTGCCGAATGGATGGAAGCGGGTTTGGTTGGCGGGTTTCCTGACGGAACCTTCAGACCAGATGAAAGTATTACCCGTGCCCAGTTCATAACCATGGTAAACAAAATGCTGGGCCTGCAAGAGAAAGCCACCATCAATTATGCTGATGTCAAAGAAGATGACTGGTTTGCCCTTGAGATCGCCAAGGCTAAGAAATCAGGATACGTCTCGGGTTATCCCGATAATACCATCCGGCCCCACAACACAATAACCCGTCAGGAGATAGCGGTCATCCTTGCCGGTATCCTCGAACTGGACCCAAATCCTGCCGGTGTCGACGGCTTTAAGGATGCCGGACTGGTTGCATCCTGGAGCAAGGGCGCCATGGGTGCAGTAACCGCAGCAGGGATACTGAGTGGGTTCCCTGATGGCACATGCCGGCCGGCTGATACCGCCACCCGGGCCCAGGCGGTGGTAATGTTGAGCAAGGCGGCCGGAGCAATGTACACAGAAGCCGGTTCATATTCGCTGCCGGTGGTTGACGGTAACGCTACGATAAACACCAGTGGAGCTACCTTGAAGGAAGGCACGATTAAAGGCAGTCTATTGCTGACCGAGGGGATCGGCGAGGGCAGTATTGTCCTTGAGGATATTACCGTGAATGGACGTACTGTTATATGTGGCGGTGGCGCTGACAGCATCACCTTAAAGAACTGCAATTTAGGAGTCATTGTAATTCGGAAATCGGAAGGGCCGGTCAGGATTGTCGCCACCGGGAATACAAATATTGAAAAGGTTATCGTCAAGACCGAAGCCCGGCTGGAGAACCGGAATAACACCGGCCGGGGGTTTGATTTCAATATTACTGAGATCCACCCAGGTGCCAAAGTGATCATCGACGGAAAGGGGCCGGATGAATCCAAGCCGAAGCCAACAACTTCGGGAGGAGGGGGAAGTCCCTCTTACAGTGATCCAAAAATCTCTTTCACCAAAACCGTACTTGCTGATCCGGTGACCGGCGGGACATTGGTGACCGTCTTTATAATCAATTCCAGTGATGCCGACCGCGTTTCCAAAGTTACCGTGAAGGACCAGCCGGCCATTAAGGTGGCGGGCAGCGCAAATATCTGGCGTATTCACTTTGACGGAGACGTTGCTGTCAGCGATGCGGATATTAAGGTCACGACATGATTTTATGCCGCTTATCTTACGCAAGTACGGGAATGAAGGAGGTATTAAAGAATGATGCGCGTTAATCGGGCTTTTCGCCTGTGGGCATTAATCCTGGCCTTTGCTTTCATGTTCAGCCCTGCGGCCTGGGCTCAGGGCCCGCAGGACCTCTATATAAAACATGTCAATTTTTCAACCAGTGACGGCCATGTGGTCAATGCGGATTTCGTGCAGGCCGGTAAAAACACAGCGATGATGAATGCTCTGCAGGAAGGCTACAAGGCAGCGTTATGCGACTCGCAGAGCACCATCGTTTTTCAGGACCAGATGGGTTTTATCTATGACTGGGGGGCCAATATCAACTCTATGTCCCCCAAAACATGGGATCAATTCCGGGCGGATATGGCGGCTGATCCATTAAAAACCACCGCTGCTTACGTCA
>LFRU01000049.1 GCA_001512495.1 Syntrophothermus sp. DTU052
AACGCGGCAAAAATGGAGGTGGAAACCTTTCAGGTATTCCTGCGCAATCCGCGCGGCAGCGGTTTCCGGGTCTGGGGAGACCGGGAGATTCAGCAGTTTAAAGAAACGATAAATAAGCACAGGATTTATCCGGTGGTAGCCCATATTCCCTACATTGTTAATCCTGCCAGCCCCCGGGATGACCTGTATGAACTAGCCGGGCGTGTGATTACTGAAGACCTTAACCGTTGCGACATCATTGAAGCTCCGTACCTGGTGCTGCATCCGGGATCAAGAGGGGACGCCACCACGGAAGAAGCTATAGACCGGTTGATTGCCCTGGTCAATAATATCCTGGATGGTAATGAGGGAAAGGCCGTACTGCTCATCGAGACCATGTCCGGCATGGGCAAAGAAATCTGCTCCAACTTTGATGAGATGAAACAGCTATGGCAGGGAATAAAGCGTAAAGACCGGCTGGGGATATGTTTCGACAGCTGTCACCTCTTTGCCGCCGGTTACGATGTGGCTACAACTGACGGACTCAGCCGGCTCCTGGATGAGATTGACAGCAAGGTCGGCATCCGGTATCTCAAAGTAGTGCATATAAATGACAGCCTCCGGGAGTTGGGTTCGCGTATTGACCGTCACGCGCCAATAGGCAAGGGCCACATAGGTGTTGTAGGCATCACTAATATAATGAAGAATTCGGTATTAAAAAAACTGCCCTTCATCCTGGAGACACCGACTGCCACGATAGAACAGGACCTGCAGGTTCTGCGGGATATCAGGGCTTCAATACAGCAAGACTGAATCATTTATATGTTAAGTGCCGACCGCACACCAAAACGCTTACCGCCCGTGGATAGGGAAAGAATTCCTTATCCACGGGCTTCATTTTGCAACAGCTATTTGGCAACTCCAGATAATGGTTTTGCAATGTGAAAAAATCATCGCCCGAAAGATTAATCGGTAGCAGGAATCTTAAATGTGATGTTAAAATAATAATAAGTATAGCCTAATTACTGCACAACGTTGTAATAGCATACCATAAACAACCATTCAGGAGGTTAGTATTATGAGTTCCAGGATAACTCTTTCGGTACTTAAGGCTGATGTAGGCGGTTTTGTCGGACATGGCAGCGTCCACCCCGATATGCTGGAGAAAGCAAGACAGACATTAAAACAAAAGGGGAAGGATACATTAATTGATTTTTTTGTTACCAATGTGGGTGATGATATAAACCTGATACTGACTCACCGGGAGGGAATTAACTCCGAAAAAATACATGCCCTGGCTTGGAAAACATTTCTGAACTGTACTGAAGTAGCAAAAGGATTAAAGATGTACGGTGCCGGTCAGGATCTTCTGTCTGACGCCTTTGCCGGAAATATTAAAGGCATGGGGCCGGGATTGGCAGAGATGGAATTTACGGAAAGGACCAGTGAACCGGTTATCGTTTTTATGGCCGACAAAACTGAGCCGGGGGCCTGGAATCTACCGCTTTACAAGATATTTGCCGACCCGTTCAATACCATAGGTCTGGTGATCGACCCCAAAATGCATGCGGGCTTTGTATTTGAGGTGATGG
>LFRU01000061.1:0-6141 GCA_001512495.1 Syntrophothermus sp. DTU052
ACTTGATACTCTGTTTTATTCGCGGCAATACGGATTTCGGGAAACAACAGAAACCGGATATGTTTTATATCCAGTTCATTTAACGGCTCCCACCGCGAAAAAGTGTTACCCTTCATCTCCTGAAGCTTAACTAACAAGTGATCAATGCAAAAGTTGGGGTGCTCATCGTTGATCTCGTCACGAGTTAAGACTTGATGCGCGGGTAGAATAGAAGCCGCCCTTAATTAGGACTTCCTGGTCGAGACGGGTAAACACAACTCCATGAGCGTAGGGGAATTTTAACTTACCCTGATAAGGACCATCATGAGCGACTAACTGGAAATCTTTCTTAATATATCAGCTATCGCGAACGAGTAGCGTCTCGCTTGGGATAATGGGCATTTTTGATTGATGACTTCGCCATTGATATTCAGTGTCCATTCATTATTTGAAATACTCAGGATGGACCTCTTGGTGTAGTCTTTAACCTCCAGGACCACTATCCCCAGATCCGGTCCAACCACGACAATGTCGGGCCGGAGACCTGCAATGGATGGTTCGTAATAAACTGTGTAGTTATCAGGGAGTTTGCGCAAGGTATGGATTAGGCGGCCCTCTCCGCGAGTAGCAAACCTGGGCCTCTCCGGCACAATCGCTGCCATCGACTGTCCTCCAGATCCATATTATCTTAAAATGTTCTTCATAATTCAACTATTTCCTCCCGGATGTGGGGATATTTCGGGATATGAACCGCAATTGAACATCAAATCAAACCATCCATGCGGCTACATGCCGAGCCTAACCGCGCATCAAGGTTTCGTGACCGAAAATCGCTCGTAATTCGGCTTTCCTCGTCCTCAACCACCGGTGATAAACATTTATTATCAATTGGTAGGAAATGCGGTATCATTAATGGGAAGGCTTTTCCGTTTGACATTCTGCCCCAAAAAGAGAGAATATGTAATTTAGCATGGCATGTCTGATTTTTTGGGTTTTTGTACCTAAAGCGGCGGGGTTGGGCGGAGGTGCAAGGTTTGGAGTTAAAAGAAAGGTATGCAGATACATGCCGGCAGGTACGGTCAAAAAGGATAGACAAGAAAACACTCATCAAACTTAAGGCGTTTCTGGAGCTGACGAAAAGCAAGCAGACATTTCTCCTGCTCATTACCGGGTGGGCAGGTTACTGTTCTGTCGGCCATACGGTAATAGACGGGGCTACAACATTGTCCCTGCTGGGCAGTCTTTACCTGGCCATCTGCGGGAGTACAGTGCTTAATATGTTTGTCGATCGCGATATAGATGCCAGGATGCCAAGGACCATCGAGCGTCCGCTGCCTGCCGGGGTTTTGTCGCCACGGGAAGCTCTGACTTTTGGTCTGCTGATCTCCCTGCTTGGCATTACCTGGGCGTTTGCTCTGGACTTTTTGTTTGGTCTGGTTGTTTTTGCCGGTTTGTTTTTCCATGTCGTGGTTTATACCATGTGGTTGAAAAGAAAGACGCCTTTTTCAGTAATGCCCGGAGGTATCGCCGGGGGGATGCCCGTTTTGGCGGGGCGTGTTTTGGGAACGGGAGCAATTGACCTCGTGGGGGTGCTTTTGGCTCTGGCTGTTTTGTTGTGGATACCCATCCATATCTTGACCTTTGCCACAAGGTATGCGGAAGATTATAAGCTTGCCAGTGTACCCACTTTCCCCGCTGTTTATGGAATGAGTAGAACACGGTTGGTTTTGGCCGGCTCAACCATCCTGACCGGAATATCTATGACGTTGGGAGTCTTTTTGAGTGGTGTGACCGGCCCTTACCTGTTGGCCGCCATTCTGGCTGTTGTTATACTCATTGTCTTAACAGCCTTTTACTCCGCTTATCCGTCGCCCAAACGAAACTTTATGCTGTTTAAAGCAGCCTCCATTTATATGCTGGTTTCGATGTTGATGATTGGTTTAACCGGAGCCAAATAATCTTACCTCACCCTAACCGACATCTTCTCCCCAAACCTGATTAACTGCTTCATTCCGGCCCCTTGGCTTACACCCGCCAGGATATGCTCTCTATTTGTGGGCAGCCACCTGGTTCCGGCTAGAACTGTAATCCCGGTTCCTTTAAAGGCTTCAGGGTATAGAGGTGTGCTGGAACCTACCATCACTATCTCCCGCGCATTCGAGCAATAGCTTAAGATTTTTTCCAGTGTTCTATTTATAAGGGTGGAACTGGTAATAAAGAGTACCTGGCATTTGGGCAGTAATTCGGGTTGAGCGCTTTCCATGTAAGCCCTATCTCTGAAGCTTTCATCCCGCTCAAAGACAAACAGACGATCCGTTTTGTCGCGCAGGCTTTTAATCAAGGGTTCGATATACCCAATGACCCCTACCTGATCGGTATCCCTTATTGCCACGGAATATGCGGCATCGGGGCCTTGTGGATTGTATTCCTGTTCCAAATTCTCGTAATCGGCTACGGAATTCAATACTGCCAATCCCACGGCGGAATCGATAGCATTTTTACCCCTCAGAACCCAAGTGGCAATCTCGTCGGCAGACATCCCTATTATATTCCCTGCTTGAGAAAGAGCCGGACAATTATGCCCCGTTTCGTTCCTCAACACATAAGTTACACCTATCGGCCCCCCATCGAGTTCGACGGCTATTAGGTGCAGACCTATCCTTATGTCTTTTACCCTTCTCCCTGCAAGTCTAGGCTTTGCGACCTCATAAATGCGTTCCAGGATCATGCCGAATCTCTCCTCAATGAAATACTGGTCCCTCTTAATTTAATCTGTTCTTAAGTGATTATGCAAAGGCCTGCTTTCATTACCTTTTGGGCTGATGTCCTTTTTTCTCCAAAATGCGGTTCTGCCGCCATGATTTACTTGGAGGCACTATAAAGATGATGAAGAAATCACTAGTAGTGGGTCCACAATATTCAGACGAGGATGATTTTGGAAGGGTATTCTCTTCCGGTAGTAATGGTATTTGTATATGGACGCGAAGATACCAGCGGGCGGTTTCATTGCTCATCGGGTGTACAGGCTGAAAATCTCAAGACATAAGGAGTCTAAATGCCTGGTCGCCATTGGACGGAAGATGCAGCGCCCCTAATAAGGCGTCATGCCACCGCGGCAAAAGCGATACCGACTGCCGGGGTATGCGAACCAATCCTGTTCGAATAAATCCTCGTTCTACCCGGTAAGGCCCTGGGTTTGGGCCGGGGCCTTGCCCTTCCGGACATCCGCATTTTTCGATGAGGTGCTTATCGACATTTCGCTTATTGATGCGCATTTAGTTTTCGAAGAAAGGAGTATCTTGATGCGTATTGCTATGCGTATTGCCAAGGTTTTTAAGAGCAAGAAGAGCATGGCCGTCTTGGCTGCAATAATCAGTTTAAGTCTGCTAGCGGCTTCGGTCCCATCTTTCCCCGGGATTTCTGCCGCCTCTGCCAATGCCCGGGCAGCGACTGTTACCAAGGTAACCCTGGCCCAAAATACGGTTAACCACAAAACCCCGATGTATATTATCGACAGCGGGAAACCCGGTCCGAATGTGATGATTGTCGGCGGGGTTCATGGCGATGAGACTTCCGGCCCCTTGGCGGCTGACGAGATAAAAAATATAAGGGTAATAAGAGGTACCCTGCTGGTTATCCCCCGGGCCAATATTGCCGCCGTTGAAAAAGGAACCAGAACCTCCAGTATTGGGGACTTAAATCGCGATTTCCCCAGAACCAAGAACGGAAAGGCGGGAAGTAAAACTGCTCAGTCAATATGGGATGCAATCAAGAAATATGAGGTCAATTATCTGATCGACCTGCATGAAGGTTACAACTACCATAAGATTCAGCCGAGCTCGTATGGACAAACTCTCATCTACTATCCTATTAGCGGCGCCAGAACCGTTGGACAGGTAATCATAGATGAGTTGAATAAAGGGATAGGCTCTCCGAGCAAGCATTTCACGCTGGTCAAGTATCCTTACGAGGGTACCCTGGCGAGAGCGACCGCGCAACATTTGGGAGTAATAGCCTTTACTCTGGAAACCTGCCGCAAATCCGCGCAGTCAATAAGAATCAATAACGGGATCAAAGCAACCAAAACCCTATTGCGTTATCTTGATATGTACTAGTAATCTGACAAATATTAAACCGGGCGGCTGAGCGCTCTCATCGGCTCTTGTCCGCCCGGTATCCCTTCCTTGAGTTCTTTCGGTGACACATCACGGAAGGAGGCCGGTCATTTTCCATACGGGAACGCAAGCGGCCAGCCCGATAATTGAAATTATCATATATGCCACCGAGAGCTTAATCATCTTGCTGTGAGAAACCATATCCCCGGCCGCATAGTAGCCGGCCAGGTAGGTGGAGTTTTGGTAAAACATATGAAAGACATTCACCGCGGCCAGAATCACAAAAGCGGTTACGAACGGGTTGACTCCGGCACTGACGGCAAAGGGCGTTACGATAACCGTGAATATGGTAAAGGTGGCGATCATCGACACAATGAAGAAGCGAACCAGATAGATGGCAATCGACCCGACAATGATGTAGAGCCATATGTTTGATACCATCGGGATCAGATAAGGTCCGGCTACGGAACCGATCCATTTATCGATGCCCAGGTGAGGGAAGACGGCTCCAATATTGATAATGCAGCCGATAAATATCACTGAATCCCAGCCTATTCCGGTCCTAAAGTCGTGGCGGCTTATCACATCCAAGCCCAGCAGTATACAGATAGCGAAGACGGCAACAATGGCTGCCGATACTCCATGCACCCTCTCCGTCATCCACAAAAGCAGGCAGGCAAGCAGGACGACACTGACGATCTTTTCATTCCGCGACATCGGGCCCAGATCAATAATCTGCTGTTTAATATACTGCTTATCCACCCGTACATCCTGTTCAGGTTTATAGAGAAATTGAATGGCAAAATACCCGGCGAAGGCTATCACCAGGGTCCAGGGAAGAGCGTTAACAGCCCAGGCAGTCCAGGTCATCTGGGCCTGCACTGCCGGCGGCAGTAATCCTTTGATGGTATAACACATAAAGGATGAACTGAGGAAGGCCGGACCGCTAATCCCAAAACCAAGAAACATAGCCCCGAATAGGCCGGCTGCACCTCTGCTGTCTGCTTTGTAACCCATTTTGTCGCTGATACCCTTCGCGAAGGGGGCTGCCATGGCGCATTTCGCGGTCACACTGGGAATCATAGGCCCAATCAGATTGCCGGCTGCCACCAAAGCCGCTGTTTGCCCCTTAAATGTAGCCGGGAACAACTCCATGACCTTTAACGAAACGCGGTTCAAAAGACCGCTTCTGGCCACCGCCACCCCGAGCCCAAACGCTGCGATCAGCAGGAACCAGGTATCACTGGAGAATTGGGCAAAGGCAGTTTTGAATGGGACTATCCCCGTACCGGCCCAGGCCCCACACATGAGGAGTGCCGTAACATAATCGGGAAAGACTTCGAAGATCCAGAATACCACCGCACAGAAGAATATACCTAACCCCACCATAGCCGGATGGGTTAATCCGGCCAATGGTTCGATGATGGCCATAACCAGAGCGATAGTAAGGCCGGTTATACCGCCAATAATACGCTTATTCATGACGTACTCCTCCAACCGCAGACTAATTGGGATTCTTACTTTGGCTATCCCGCCTTCGAATATCTAATAATCTTTTCTTCGCAACCCACCTATCACCTTCTGTGCAGGGGGAAATTAGTAACTCAGTCCGCACAATCATACAAAAAACAATGAACCATAGCATGGGCGCAATGTTAAAACAGCAGGTGACAAAACACACCATAACCGCAAGCAGCCCTGCCATGGCTCAATAGATACACAGTCTCGTTATCTAAAATACCTTCTCCAGCCCAATATGTCCATGGTCTGTATATTTGTGGGTAAATCCTGCTTTTTTGAGCACATGAAGCATGGATTGATTTTCAGACAGCACGGTAGCAGTAAAGCTCAATATACCATTGTTTTGGGCTAGATACGTTAAATGTGCCAGCAGCATCGAGCATATCCCATTATTCTTATAATGATCACTGGTGGCAAAGCTGACTTCAGCGGAATAGTTGGTTTCGTCAACAAAATACTGCCCCAAACCTACTACTTTTTCGTTGC
Source organism: Syntrophothermus sp. DTU052 (assembly GCA_001512495.1). Taxonomy (GTDB): domain Bacteria; phylum Bacillota; class Syntrophomonadia; order Syntrophomonadales; family DTU052; genus DTU052. Next base: position 6,102 of record LFRU01000061.1, read on the forward strand.
CTTCCTCTTTGATTATGGCCACAATCGATACACCTTTGGC
>LFRU01000061.1:6220-6605 GCA_001512495.1 Syntrophothermus sp. DTU052
TGATGGGCCGCAGGAGGATATCAAGTCCGGTTTTTGTCTTTCTATGAGCTTCATAGTCCTGAATGTACTTGCCTCGAGGCCCGGGAATAAATTTCTGATCTTTGTAAATGAGGTTGCGGGCTTTGGCTTCTTCAATAAGCCAGGGCCTGAAGTTGGGATGGGCGATAGCTATTAATTCCATGGCTCTTTCCCGCAGGTTCTTCCCTCTCAGGTAGGCTATCCCGTATTCCGTAACTACATACTGCACATCACCCCTGTGCACACTTACGCCTGAGCCTTCCAGGAGGTTGGGAACTATTTTTGAAACCTGTCCGTTCTTGGCAGTAGATTTTATGGCTATGATTGACTTCCCTTTTCTCGATATGAGTGTTCCCCGCATATAGTT
>LFRU01000061.1:6679-25297 GCA_001512495.1 Syntrophothermus sp. DTU052
CGAGCGATGTTCATAATATTGTTAACATAATCAAGTCTTCTAAGCTCCACCGCGGGATTATTATTTATATACTCGTATGTCTGTTTTCTGCCCAAGCACAACGATCCAATAGTCTTTCCCTTGTTTAATGTCTTTTTGCTGTTGTCAATAACCCCTTTTTTCATTAAGTCAACTATGCCATCAGTTATAAGCTCCGAATGTACACCCAGATGATTCTTGTTTTCAAGACAGGACAGGACCGCAAATGGTATACCTCCATACCCTACTTGAATAGTATCCCCGTCCTGAACCAGACTTGCAACATACTTTCCGATTTGTAATGCCACCTCGCGGTCGCTATCATCCACAGGGTCGTACTCCGGCAGGGGTTCGTCGTAGGGAATGATGTAGTCTATATCAGTTATGTGGATAAAACCATCCCCGTGCACCCTGGGCATATATGAATTCACCTGAACGATAATTATGGCAGCTTTCTCCACTGCGGCTTTGACGACGTCAACATTAACTCCCAAATTAAAGTAGCCATGTTCATCCGGTAGAGATGTTTGAATCAAAGCTATGTCAATCGGAAAATAATTGCGTTCGAACAGCTCTGGTATCATGGAGGTGAAAATGGGGGTGTAATCAGCAATTCCCCTGTTGATATCATCTCTGTTGGGATCGCCTACGAAGAAGGAGTTAATGCGAAAATTATGTTTGTACTTCTCCAAAAAGTATTCCTTGTTATCATTAATCGTCCATACATAAAAAATATCACAATCAAAGAAAGCCGCAGGATTACGGTTTAAGTAATCCAGCAATGACCTTACGAGATGTCTTGGTTCCCCTGCTCCAGTTCCAATAAATATTTTGTTTCCCCGTTGTATTTTTCTGAAGGCCGTTTCTTCACGGGTAAACTTGTGCGGGTATTCATTCCTAAGATAATCCATTGTGCTGCATGCCGTATTCAAGCCCATCCAAAATCACCTCGTTATTCGACATATATATACATTTTACCACAACTGCATTGATGCAAATTTCCGACATCATCCTTTCTTGTCTAGACACAACCAGAAGGCCCCAAGCTTAAGTATATTTTCTTTTAATCCCTCCGAAAAAACAATAAAAAGCTCAATAGCCCCAAACTGTTGACTATTGAGCTTTTTGAGACCCAATCGGAACAGTAAACTGCTTCCCTTATCGTTATTCTGTTCGCAAACCTGGCATAAAACACTGATCAGTCCAGCATCTGCGGAACGGCCCTTAAGATTTCTTCGGTTTCCTTCATGATCCTTTGTACCAGGTCATTAACCTTGGGCATATCATCGCAGCGCTGAGCTGACTCACCTGCCGCCATCATAGCCTTTTCTTTGTCGCCTCGGTAAACGGCATTAATGGATTCGTTCTCGTAATCAATCAGCGACATGTCAATGGTGCTGTAGTCATCAGGTATTCCCAGGTATACTCCAGGTGATTTCTCCAGTGTGTTCCTGGCGTGTTCCTGACTGCGAGGATTCTTGATCCAGCGAGCCGGCCCTACGAAACCGCGAGCGACTAGGGTTCCCCGGTCCGGGGTCTCAACCACAGCCTGTTTCCAGAGCGGCGGGAAATCACTTTCCTCGGTAGCCAGGAATCTGGTACCCATTTGCGCTCCGGCAGCACCCATAACCAGAGCAGCAGCCAGAGTCTTGCCGTCACAGAAACCACCGGTGCCAACCACCAGAGTATTTTCATCCGCCACCGCATCAACTACGGCGGGGAGCAGGATCATAGAATGAACAGGCTCCCAGGATGTGTGGAATCCGCCTTCATGTCCGGAAGCGATAATTACATCAACCCCTGCCTTCTTACAGCGCAATGCCGCCCTCACAGAAGGCATAACGTGCATCCAAACCAGGTCGGTCTTCTTGATGACGTCGCTCCACGGGAGTGGATCGCCCGCCGATGTTATCAGGACTTTAAACCTCTTTTTCATTTCTGGGTCCTCTTCACGGACTTTAAGCATGGTGCCCACAATGAGCTCAGCCGGTTCTCTCATCTCTGCCGACACCATGACGTTTACACCGAAGATCCCCTGTGATTCCCGGGTGTTATCAAGAACCTTCTGGAATATTTTTCTCAATACCGTTTCCTTGCTGTCTTTGTCAGGATCGGCATCCCCGGAGCGGCAGAAGACTCCGTATATTTCAGGCTGGTTTACATCTGAGGCAATACCGCTGGAACTTAGAATTCCTAACACACCGGCGTTGGCAGATGCAATGCACAGGTTGGTGGTGGGAAAAGGTCCCATTCCCGCTTGAATAATTGGATACTTGATACCCGTAAGGTCACAGAGCTTTGATTTAACCATCGAGTGAATTCCTCCTTGTTATGTATGATATTGGGTACTTATTCACTTATATTTTATTATACAATAATCATTCATTTCTGAATTAATTAATTATTTATTTGTACAGCGATAATCCCGGGTTTAGAATCTCCTTCATTTCCAGCATTGTCTGTCTTGCCGCAGCATGTAGTGTGAGGGACGAGCATACATTGGATTTAGATCGAATTAATATCGGGGATAGTTTATGGCCGGGCGCACTTTTGTTTACGGCGCTGCCGTCCTCTTTGCGGCCAATTTGTTCAACCGCATCCTGGGTTTTGTCTACCAGTACCTGATCATGGCCCATGTTGGTGGTGAAGCGTACGGTCTTTTTGCCCAAGTATTTCCCATTTACATAATGGCGTTAGTCCTGACTACTGCCGGCATTCCGGTGGCGGTTGCCAAACTGGTATCCGAGGAGGTTACCCTGGGCAATTTCCGGCAGGCCAGGGCCATTTTCCGCTTGACATTGGTGATACTTTGTATATCAGGAGCTCTGGTGACTGTAATCCTTTATGTTTTTTCCGTCCGCATGGTCGGGCGAATTATAGCGGACCCGCGGGTAATACCGGTATTGATAATGTGCACCCCGGCTGTCCTGGTTGTATCCATATCATCAGCCTTCAGGGGTTATTTTCAGGGGCTGCAAAACATGATCCCTACCGCCATCAGCCAGACGCTGGAGCAGATTGTGCGGGTATGCTGCGGCTTTTTGGCGGCGCTGTATTTTCTGCCGCGGGGAATTGCCTTCGCAGCCATGGGTCTGGCTTTCGGTATGCTGGCCGGGGAGGTGGTCGGATTGCTGGCTATAGTTCTGCAATACCGCCGGCATCGGCTTCCCCGCCATGGCAACCGCGAATCTAAACTCATGCCAGGACGGCACATCCTCGCCCGCATATGGCATTTGGCGGCACCGATAACCGCCGGGCGCATGCTGTCCACCGGCCTGTCCGCTTTGGACGCGATAATCGTTCCCAGTCGGCTGCAGGCCGCCGGCTGCACCGCCCGTCATGCCACGACCTTGTTTGGTCAACTGGGAGGAGCCGGTTTTACTCTGCTCAGTTTTCCCAGCGTATTCACGATTGCCCTGGCAGTCTCTCTGGTCCCGGCAGTAGCCGAAGCAACAGCCAAAAGATCCTTCCACACTATGAGGTCTAACATTGCCGAGGCGATTCGGATAACAATTATGTTTGGCCTGCCCTGTCTGGTGACCATGTTTTACTTTGCCGAGCCATTAACTGCGTTTTTTAACAGCGGCAGTATTGCCCCGGTTCTGCGTATCCTGGCAGTTGGGGGTATCTTCTCTTATCTGCAGCAGACTACAACCGGAGTTTTGCAGGGAATGGGCAGAGCTCATTTGCCGGTGGCTCACTCCTTGGTTGCTGCCGGTTTCCGTATCCCCTTGCTTTACTGGCTTACCGGTCATCCCGCCTGGGGACTGATTGGCAGTGCCTGGGCTTTCAATATTGGTTTCGTAACCAACGCTGTTCTCAACATCGCTGCTATCAGGCGCCACACAGGGATGCAGATTGACTGGCGCCGTTTTGGCTGGCAGCCGTTGGCGGCCGCCATGGGGATGCTGCTGACCTTTGTTCTGTTGGCACCTTCAAGAGGTGGCCATCTCATTGGTTATCTTGATGAGATGGCTGTCGGTGCGGTTGTTTATCTAATAATTCTGTTACTGAACCGCGGAATAACGGTAGAAGATGTCCGCAAGCTTATCGGGCATAAGAACAGTTGAATTTGAGAAAAGAGGCCGCCCCTCATCTGGCTTCGGGGCAGCCTCTTATAGTGAGCTCTGTAATACCTATTTTACAACCGGGTGATGCTAGTTTACCCGCTCCCACAGGGTAGCATTCGCATTTCCGAATCCGCCGCACAGTGTTGCCAGGCCGTACTTGGCATCGGGTTTATCATACTTCATGATGTTGTTCAGGGTGATGATAATTCTGGCACCGGATTCGCCCAGCGGATGTCCCAGGGCCAGGGCGCCGCCCCACAGGTTGACCTTATCGAAGGGTGCGTTTTGCCCCAAGCCGAGTTCTCTTATAACAACCAGTGATTGGCTGGCGAAAGCTTCGTTGAGCTCAACCACATCGATCTGGTCAATGGTGACACCAGTGCGGGCCAACAGTTTCTGAACCGCTGCAATCGGTCCCACACCCATGATCGTCGGGTCATTGCCGGCCATGGCGCCGCCCGCATACTTAATGTGGTAAGAGCAGCCCAGTTCATCAGCTTTTTCGCGGCTCATCAGGATCATGGCACAAGCGCCGGCGGTTAGAGGTGAAGACATTGCCGCGGTGATAACGCCGTCGGGTTTGAAAGCAGGTTTCATTTTAGCCATAGCCTCAATGCTGACGTTGTCTCTGATCCACTGGTCATGCTCAACCAGTATGGGGTTCCCCGCCTCATCATGCCCTTCGATGGGAACGATTTCATGTTTGAATTTGCCGGCATTTTTAGCTTCAGACGCTCTCTTGTTGCTCCAGTAAGCAAACAGATTCATGTCTTCAGCAGACACATTCCACATGGCGGCTACTTTCTCAGCCGTCGGGCCCATCTGGAGATCCCATTCGCCGTATTTTTCGGCTACAGCCTTGGGAATGTACATCCCCTTGGGCATTTTCTCCATGTCCTCTACGCCACCAACAACATAGATATCGCCTTCTCCAACCATGATGGCTCTGGCCGCGTGCTCAACAGCGGACATCCCGGACGGACACTGCTGGCAGATGCTGTTGCCGGCAACGCTTTCGGGAAGGCCGGCAGCCAGCCACGCTAAACGTCCCATGTCATTGGTTACCCCGCCCTGGTTGGCAGTACCGACGTACACTGCTTCCACCATTTCCGGTTTAACCTGCGGATTCCGTTCAAACAGTGCCTTATAGCATGCTACCAGAAGCTCGTCGGGCATCCGGTTACGAAACCATCCTTTTTCAGGATGCGCCCTGCCGTTAGGTGAACGTACTCCATCGACCAATACTACTTCTTTCACTTTACTTCCTCCCTTTCGTTTTATGTTTTTAGTCTCAAAGCATGACATTGCCCTACTACGAAATCTGCCTCGGATCATCTCGTCTTACAATGAGTGTTTAGATAGTCATTGTTAGCAGATGGTTGTCCGAACAAATTCCATAATAATTAGCACGTCACGCTATCAACTCATTGTTTGGTTATGAATATAGAATGATTGGAACTGCATCCTGTATATTGGTCAACAGCCGGGCAAACAACTATTTCAACACTTATAACAAGTCTTCAACTCCACTGACTGTTTGCCTTTTACCAAAAAGCATTCTTTGGTCTAACACCTGTTGTCATTAGATAGATTCTTTATGACTACTAAAAAATCCTCCATGAAATTTCACGGCAGCAATATTTCAAAAAAAATTAATGAGGGCATCTAATCCCCCATTAAACCCATATTGCCACAAACACGTGATCATGATTAAATTAAGTTCTCAGTTTTTTGAGACTCATCTCTCTGATACGTTTTTCTCCCCTCGGTCCCCGCTGCACAACCCGCCCCTTATGCAGGGAAATGATTATATCGCCTAGCAATCTGGAGTCTTCTTCATCGTGGGTGACAATCACCATAGGAATCCGCCACTCATCTTTAAGCCTCAGTATCTCCTGATGAAGATTCTTTTTGGATTGGTGATCCAGGGCGCTAAATGGTTCATCCAGCAACAACAATTGCGGTTGTGACATCAAAGCGCGCGCCAGCGCAACCCTTTGTTTTTCGCCGCCGGATAACTGGCCGGGATAACGATCAATCAAATGCAAAACACCGAATGAATCCAGAACCGCTGTAAAATCGAGGGTCGGGCCTTTCTGGGTTGGCATTTTGCAACTGCGTATTCCGTAGATCACGTTCTGCTTCACCGTCATGTGCGGAAAGAGAGCATAATCCTGGAAAAGATAACCTACGCGGCGGTTTCTGGCCGGTATATTTACATTGAACTGTGAGGAGTAGAGAATGCTCCCTTCCAACTCAATGCTGCCCTCGCTGGGAGACCTGAGACCGGCGATACACTCAAGGACGGTGGTTTTTCCCGCCCCCGAAGGTCCCCATAATACCAGAATCTGGTTGTTGTCGACCTGGAATTCTACATCCAGGTCAAAGTAAGGTAATTCCTTTTTAATTGATACCCGCAGCATTTTTGCTTCCTCTTTTCAGCATTATTAAAACACCTAATGCAGGCGCCGCTTATTCCAACGGTTAACCATAAAGATCAATAGAAAACAAAAGACCGTAACGATACCAACCAGGGTATTGGCCGTAGCCTTATCCCCGGATTCAACCGCAAAATAGATAGCCAGGGGTACGGTTTGAGTCTGACCGGGAATATTTCCCGCCACCATCAAGGTAGCGCCAAACTCTCCCAGGGCCCTGGCAAATGCCAGCACAAACCCGGATATTATGCCCGGCCAGGCCAAGGGCAAAGTGACGGTAAAGAATATCCGCAGCTCCCCCGCTCCCAGTGTCCGTGCTGCCTTTTCCAGGTTGGGATTGACACTGGCGAAGGCCGCCCGGGCACTTTGATACATGAGGGGAAAGGCCACCACCGTTGCCGCCATTACCACGGCTCCCCAGGTAAAAACCATGGAATAACCAAATCTGCCGAACAGCTTCCCCAAGGGCCCATTGACACCAATCAGGACCAACAGCACATAGCCGACCACCGAAGGCGGCAGTACCAGCGGAAGCGTGATGGCTGCTTCCAGCAGATCACGCCCCCAAAACCTTTTCTTTTCCACCAAGCGAGCTAGCGGCAATGAAGTAATGGTCACTATTATAGCGCTCATAACGGCTACTCGAAGAGACAGCCATACCGGGTACCAGTCGTTCAAATGAATAAGCATGTCCATATCATAAAGGGTCAAATCCGTATTTGGTAAAAACAGCTGCCGCTTCTGAACTGCTCAGGAATTCCGAAAATGCCTGGGCAGCAGATTGATTTTGGCTGCCTTTAACAATCGCCACCGGGTAAACGATGGGGCTGTGAGATTCCTCCGGGGCAGTAGTTATCACTACAATATCATCCACCCCGTATGTATCAGACATATATACTATCCCGGCTTCAACATTCCCGGTTTCAACATAGTTGAGAACCGCCCGGACATCTTTGGCGAAAACAATCTTGGGCAGCAGCCTATCGTAAAGCTGCATGGAGGTTAAGGTTTCCTGCGCGTATTTGCCGGCCGGTACCGTCTCCGGTGTGCCCATGCTGATTCTCTTGATGGATGGGCTGGTAAGACCATCAAAATCCTCGAGAGCAACATCCCGGGCAGCAATTAAAACCAGTTTGTTGCCCAAGAGGTCCCGACGGCTCTCGGTGACTATAAGATCCTTTTCGGCCAGGGCATCCATCTGCTTCTTGCCGGCGGAGATAAAAAGGTCGGCCGGGGCCCCTTCCTCAATCTGTTTCTGCAGGGTTCCCGAGGAAGCAAAATTATAGGTGATTTCAACCTCAGGATGCTTACCTGCATACAGTTCTTTAATCTCTTTGGCGGCATCCTGCAGGCTGGCGGCCGCAGCAACAGTCAACGTAATTTTCCCCGATTCCATTGGTTGATTGGAGCTTTCAGATTTCGAACAGCCGCCCACCAATAATGCCATTAACAGCAGTACGCATACGATAATATTCCGCTTCACATTAGTTCCCTCCCCAACTATTGATTGTCAATCACAACCTGATATTGGCGCGACCCCATTCATTTTCTATAACTAAACATAACTTGACTTAGAATAGCGCATCACATTACAGCACTAAACATAACATAACTTAATGATAACAAAACTTATGATAAAATGGTATAAGAAAGTGATGGTGGAGGTGAAATAGTGAAAAGGGATTACTCTCTTACCCCGGAAGAGGTAGCAGAGATTCTAAATATTAAAAAGAACACCGTGTATGAGTTGATTAAAAGGGGTGAACTGGCCGCCTATAGAGTAGGACGCAAGCTAAGAGTCGAGCCGAAAGATGTGGAGGCCTACAAAATGCGTCGCCGGGAATCGGTTCAGTTTCCGATGATGGTCGTTCCTACCAAGCCTAATCCACCAGTAACAGGTGAGGATAATGATGTTCACCCGTCCCTATCATCAGGGCTTGTTCTTTATGGACAGGATATGCTGCTGGATATTTTAGCCCATCACATTGAAGATAATTCTGACGGGATCAGGGTTTATCGAAAACATGCGGGCAGTTTTTCGGGCCTGATGGCCCTCTATGAGGGAAGAGCCGATGCAGCCAGTTGTCATTTGTGGGATTCCGATACTGATTCCTACAACATCCCCTATATAAGAAGGTTTTTGCCGGGCATTCCAACCATCGTAATTCATATGGCTGTACGTATGCAGGGTTTTTATGTGAAGAAGGGCAATCCTTTCGGAATCAGCAGTTGGGAGGATCTGACCAAATCCGGCCTGCGGATGGTCAACCGGGAACCGGGTTCTGGGACCCGGGTCTTATTGGATGAAAAACTACACCAGTTGGGAATAAACCGGCTGCAGATAAACGGCTATAATAATTGGGAAACATCTCATACCGCTGTTGCTATCGCCGTTGCCAGAGGTGTGGCCGATGTCGGACTGGGGAATCAGAAGGCATCCATGCAGGTGGAAGGTATCGAGTTTGTCCCCTTGCAGCCGGAGAGATATGAACTGGTTATCAAGGAAGAAGATATGAACAAACCGGCCGTGCAATCACTCCTTAACACCCTGAATTCAAATTCATTCAGGGAGGAAATCGAAGGACTGGGCGGCTACGGTCTTGAAGAAATGGGCCGGCTGGTGGCTCACATATAGAAAGGAGCCCCGGCTTCCAGGGCCGGGGCTCGTCCAGTCGGTTGGCTGTTTCAGCTTATCTACGCCAGCAATTTTGTTGCGTATTCATTCTTGAAGTGGTCAATGGTTGTAAGCACTGGAACCGGGGCTGCCTGTCCCAAACCGCACAGACAGATCTTCTTCATGTTGTTTCCCAGCCTGTTCACCAGGACCATGTCGGCTTCCGTGGCTTGACCACTACCTATTTTCTGCATAAGTTCATGCATCCGTTTGGTACCCTCACGGCAGGGAGTACACTTGCCACACGATTCATGCTCAAAGAATTTGGCGATGCGGGTTACTACATCAACGATATCTCTGGTCTCATCCATCACAAACACCGCACCCGAACCCAGGGTCGCGCCGATGGCACTCATGGAATCGAAATCAATGGGGGTATCAAGCAGGTGCTCCGGGATGAATCCTCCCGAGGTTCCACCGATTTGTACCGCTTTGAATTTGCGATTTCCGGGAATTCCACCGCCCAGGCCAAAAATAACCTCCCTGATAGTGGTAGTGGTCGGCACTTCGAAGAACTTCTTATTGACTACATCTCCGGTCAGGGTCAGCACCTTGGTTCCCGGATAACTGGGAGCACCGATACCTTTAAACCACTCGGCCCCCTTCTCCAAAATCACCGGTATATTGGCGAAGGTTTCCACGTTGTTAACCACGGTCGGTTTGCCCCACAATCCGGCAACACCCGGAAACGGCGGCTTAAAACGGGGCTCCCCGCGATGACCTTCAATGGATTCAATGAGGGCCGTCTCCTCACCGCAAACATAGGCTCCGGCACCCATTCTGACTTCAATATCGAAATCTCCCAGGACCCCTGCATCTACCGCCTGTTTAATGGCCTGATTCAGTTTATCCACCACATATGGATACTCTCCGCGACAGTAAATGTATCCTTTATTCGCTCCAATAGCATAGCCACATATTGCCATGCCCTCCAGTACACTCTGCGGATCATTCTCCATTATGATTCGATCCTTGTACGTTCCGGGTTCCCCTTCGTCTGCATTACATACCACATATTTCTGATCGGCCGGGGTCATATAACTAAAATCCCATTTCATCCCGGCATTAAATCCTGCACCGCCCCGTCCACGTAACCCGGAAGCCTTGACCTCTTGAATGACATCCCGCTGGCTCATGCCCCGGGCTTTCTTCAGGGCCTGATAACCGCCGGCATTGATGTAATCATCAATCTTAAGTGGGTCAATCTTACCATAGTTACGCAGCACAATGCGCATTTCCTCAACCATTATTACCCTCCTCTCTATTTGTACTCCGCAAGAATGGCCGCAATACTGTCTGCGGTTACATTCGCATAGGGTTTACTGTTTACAGTTATTACCGGAGTCGACTGACACTGTCCCACGCACTCAGCAAACTCCAGTGTGAACCTCCCATCGGCCGTGGTTTCTCCCATCTTTATGCCCAGCTCTTGTTCCAGCGCTTTTATAACTTCGTCAGCACCGGCTATATGACAGGGAGCGCTCTCGCAGATGCGAATTACATTGCGGCCTCGTTTTCCCACCCTGAAATAGGAGTAAAAGGTTGCGACTCCGTAGGCCTGCGCTTTCGGCACCTTGAATGCCTTGGCGGCTGCTGTCACTGCCTCCTCAGGAATATATCCGTAACAATCCTGGATAGCATGATAAGCCTGGATAATTCCGCCGGGTATGTCCTTATGCTGGTCAAAGATTTCCTGATATTCAGACATTGCCAGGATCACCTCCTGTTGATTGTTCCTTTCACTTTGGGTAAATCGCAGAATGAGCGAGATTCAGCAGGATTACTGATACCTCTGACCCGGCCTCCAGGGGAGGATGTCCCGCCGGCAGGTCAATTAAGGCATTGCAATTAATATATGACCGCAGCATGCTGGACTTCTGCCCGGGTAACACCTCGACTTTCCAGGTATTCTCATGGATTGTGGCATGGGCTCTCAGAAAGCGTCGAGGACCGCCGGCCTTATCGAAGGAGTTGGTGCATACAGCTTTAATCCGCGGAACAAAGGGCGATATTCCCTGCAGACAGCGAATAACCGGAGCTGCCAGCATATGATAACCAACCATACACGCTCCCGGATTTCCCGAGAGACAGATAATCATTCGGGAATTCCATAACGCAGCTCCCGGGTGGCTGCCCGGTCTGATTTTCACCCCCCAGAAAAGCATCTCGGCGCCGATCTCCTCCAGCAACTGACGCGCTTCATCGTATTCCCCGGCATGGGTTCCTCCGGTGATAATCAGTACGTCAATTTTGCCGAGCATCTCCAAAACCCGCTGTTTAAGCATAGAGCGGTCTTCCCCGGCCATTTCCATGGCCACCACAATACCTCCATCGCCGTCCACCAGTGAAATCAGCAGCGGGCTGTTGCTATCCCGCACCTGGTGCGGCAGTGGATCGTTCTGCCAGGGAATAATCCCCTGGTACAGACTGAGAATCCCTACCCGGGGTAGACGATGAACCAGTACCTGTTCATAACCAAAAGCCGCTAATACACTGATCAGCCCTGAATCCATCCGGTCTCCTGGCCTGGCCAGGACGTCTCCACCCCGCAGATCCTCGCCTGCAGATTTCATATTTTTACCCGACTCAACCTCTCTGGAAAACGTTACATAACCATTCACAACCTCAGCGTACTCAAAGGGGATTACGGTTCGGGCATTTTCCGGTACCACACCCCCGGTGACTACCGGGCAGGCTTCCCCTTTTCCCAGCGATAAGTCCGGAGAAACGTTTTCCTCCAGAAGCCTGAACCTAACCCCCGCCAGCTTCTCTTCACTGACAGCAAAACCATCTACCGCCGACTGTCGGCAGGATGGCAGGTCATGCCTGGCGGTGACTATTTCAGCAACAACTCTTCCCTGAGCGCTTAATACCGGCACCCGCTCCCCCTCCAGGGGATTGATTGCTTGAATGAGCCGCGCTTGTGCATCGTTTAATTCGATATCAAAACTCATGCCTTTATCCCCTTACATTTACACCGGTGTTGTTTTGCCGAAAGTGCAATTGGGATAGTGGCAGACCGGACAATCCCGGCACAGACCACCATGACCCATAAGGACAATATCCTCGCGTTCTATACGTTCCCCAGCAAAAATCCGGGGAAGAAGAAAGTCCAGGATGGTAACCTTGTTAAATAAGGCTCCCGCTGGTATACCACAAATCGGGACATGGCCCTGGTAGGCCAGCATGAACATCGATCCCGGAAGTACAGGGGCTCCATAGAAAACCACTTCGGCCCCGGAGGCTTTTATAGCCATTGGGGTTACATCATCAGGATCAACTGACATTCCGCCAGTCACCAGAATAAGTTCTGCACCCTCATTAACCAGGTAACGGATTTCCTCGGCAATAACGTTAACACTGTCGGGAACAATTACCTGTCCTATCATTCTTGCTCCAAATGGTGCGGTTTTTCTGCGCAAGAGGTTTCCAAATCCGTCTCGTATCCTGCCGGAGTAAACCTCTGTCCCCGTAATGACAACCCCGGTCCACAGCGATTGAAAGGGTTTGACGGATAGCAGATGCTCTGGAGGCTGGCAGCATATCTTTTCAGCCTCATCAAGCTTGCTGCGATGTACTGTCAACGGAATTGCTTTGGCTCCAGCCACTACCTCTCCTTTTTTGACCACCTGGTTATTATGCAGGGTGGCAATGGCCAGGTTTTCAATGCAATTGATCATATTAAGGCGATCAACTTGAACCTTAAAAATCCCGTTATACTGGGCAATTAGGTTGACCTTGCCCTGATTCGGTTCATTCCAGGCCAATCCTGGTCCAGCGGCATGCCGGGCCAGCCGTAAAGCGGCTTCATCCTCGTGAACATGTTCCGGATCCGGCTCCCAAACATAGACACTTTCTTTCCCCAGCAGCCTCAACCTGTTAACATCACCGGGCGTAATAATATCCCCCCGGCGAAATTCCCGGTTCTTCTTTTTCCCGGGTATGATTCTGGTCATATCATGACAGATGGTCATTCCCACTGCGTCGCCTACCGGAACTTTTCGCATAATTAGGCCTCCTGAAGCTTCTCTACCCTGACCCCGCAGATTTTGTATTCACCGGTTTTCGTTATCGGATCAACAACGTCACTGGTAAGCACGTTGGCTGGACTCTCTGCAAAGTGGAATGACATCCAGATAAGTCCGGGCGGTACCCGATCGGTTACCTGAACCTTGGTGGTTAATTCACCACGTCGCGAGGTAACCCGGACTTTTTCGCCGGTTTTTACTCCCAGGCGGTCCGCATCATCAGGGTTGACTTCCGCCATCTCTTCCGGCCACAGGCTTTGAATGCCCGGAGAATATGGGGTAGTTACATTATAGTGATAAAGGATGCGACCGGTTGATAGCAGGAATGGGTATTCCTCATCCGGCTCTTCGCCCGGTGGTATATGATCTATAGCCTGGAACAGCCCCTTGCCGCGGCTGAAGGAACCTGAGTGCAGATACTGGGTTCCTGGATGATCATTATCGGGACAGGGCCACTGCATGCCCTTTTTCCCCAGACGATCGTATCTAATCCCGAACATCGATGGAGTCAGGGAAGCCATTTCATCCCAGATGGCCTTGGGATCGGGGTAATTCATGGGATAACCCATACGGTTGCTCAACGCCATAATGGTCTGCCAGTTGGTCTGTCCCGGCACTGGTTCGATGGCCTTGCGCACCCGTTGGACGCGGCGTTCGGTATTGGTAAAAGTGCCATCGGTTTCAGCAAAGCTGGCGGCCGGCAGAACCACATCTGCATATTCAGCGGTTTCCGTCAGGAACAGCTCGTGAACCACCAGGAACTCCAGATTAGCCAGTCCGGAACGGATATGGTTGCTGTTTGGATCTGTCAAAACCGGGTTTTCACCCAGGATGTACATGGCCTTTATTTCTCCTTGATTGGCCTTGTCAAACATCTCCGGAATCATAAGACCCAGTTTGTCGGAAAGGGGTACCCCCCATGCCTTTTGGAATTTATCATTAATGGCAGGGTCGGTCACCCTCTGGTATCCGGAGAACACATTGGGGAGAGCTCCCATATCACAGGCTCCCTGGACGTTGTTCTGTCCCCGGATGGGATTTACCCCGGTGTGCGGGCGTCCCAGGTGACCGGTCAGCATTGCCAGATTGGCGATGCTCATGACGTTGTTGGTGCCGCAGACGTGTTCAGTAATCCCCAGGGTGTAGAAGATCATCGCCTTGTCAGTAGTAGCGTACAGGCGGGCAACTGCGTAGAGATCATCAACCGGAATACCGGTCATCTCTGACACCAACTCAGGCGGGTATTTTTCAACAGTTTCCTTCAAGGCCTCAAAGTTGTCGGTTCTCTCTTCGACAAACGCCTTGTCATAAAGGCCTTCTTTGATGATGATATGCATTAAACCGTTAAGGAGGGGGATATCGTTTCCGGGTTTGACCCTGAGCCAGTAGTCGGCTTCTTCGGCCAGTTCAATGCGCCGTGGGTCAACCACAATCAGCTTGGCTCCCCGACGAGCGGCCTGCTTCATTTTATAGCCTATAACCGGGTGAGCTTCAGTAGTGTTGGTTCCAATCAAGAACAGCAGTTCGGCTCCTGAGATTTCATTTATGGAGTTGGTCATTGCACCGCTTCCGAATGAAGTAGCCAGACCGGCTACGGTAGGAGCGTGTCAGGTACGGGCACAGTGATCAACATTATTGGTGCCCATAACTGCCCGGGTAAACTTCTGCATCAGGTAGTTTTCCTCATTGGTACAACGGGCAGAACTGAGAGCGGCGAAGGCATCAGGCCCATATTTATCCCTAATTTCTGCCAAGCGTGTAGCTACCAGGTCCAGGGCCTCATCCCAGGTTGCAGGTACGAATTCGCCATTCTTTTTGATAAGGGGGGTGGTGAGACGTTTTTCATTATAAATGAAGTCCCATCCAAACCGGCCTTTTATACATAACGCGCGGCCGTTGACCACAGCATCCTCGCTGGTGGTCACTCCTACCACCCGGCCATCATGCACGCGCAGATCGAAAGTGCATCCCGTTCCACAGAAGGGACATGTGGTCCTCACCTTTTCCAACTCCCAGCGGCGTGCAGTTCCCAGCATGGATCCCTCCATCAGGGCACCGGTGGGGCAAAAGGCTACACAGGTCCCACAGAAGGTGCAGTCCGATTCCACATAGGGGACATCACCACAGGTGGTAGCTTTGCGGTCAAACCCGCGGTAGGCAAAATGGAGGTTGTCCTTGCCGACGACTTCGTTACAGGCGCGTACGCACAGGCCGCAGAGAATACACTTGTTCATGTCCCGTACGATAAAGGGGTTGCTGTCATCCAGAGGATAGTTATGCCGCGCGCCTTCGAAAGGACTGCTCTTGACGCCATAACGGTAACAGTAATCGGCCAGGCGGCAATCACCCAGCTTGTCACACGTCATACAGTCATGGGGATGGTCAGCGAGCAGCAGTTCCAATACGGCTTTTCTGGCTTCTACTACGGCTGGGGTTTCCGTTTTTACCACCATTCCCGGAGCCGCCTCGGTGACGCAGGACGCGACCAGATTGCGCATTCCTTCAATCTCCACCACACAAATTCGGCAAGCCCCGCAGGAGCTCAATTCCTTATCATAGCAGAATCGCGGAATGTGTATTCCCACCTGTTCAGCCGCATTCAAAACCGTAGTTCCGGATGACACCTCAACCTCCCTTCCATCAATTGTAAGCTTAATTAGATCCACTAATTATCACTCCTTTTGAAGACTGCCTAATTTTCCACCATTAATAACAACAATAAAAAATCCAGCTGATTGGCTGGAAAGGTGCTCAGTTACACGAAGTTTACCACCCAAACATCCAGGCAGTCCTGCGTGTCATTAATGCTCCTTTCCAAGCACGGGAGGCTAGCCTGTTTCCAGGGTAACCCAGCGACTTGGCACCATAGCCCATGGCCTTAGGTGCACAAGCTCGGAGTTTTTCCTAGATGGTCTACGTAAACCACTGTTTCAGATTCGCATCACCCCTTAACACTGATTTTCGTGTGACCCCGGTGTTTGGGAACCGCGGTCACACAGATGCAAGCCCAATTCCCCTTAAGCATGATTGATCAGGCAAGTGGTTAACACACCCTTATTGAAACAGGATTCTTTCAGCATGGCTGTAAACGCTGAGTTGACTGCCGCGGGCGAAACCCACCACGGTTATGCCCAATTGTTCGGCCAACTGCACCGTGTACATGGTGGGAGCGGATCGGGACAGGATCAGGGGTAACCCGGCCCGAACAGCCTTGGCGAAGATTTCCGAAGCTATCCGCCCGCTCAAAACCAGGCATTTGTCATCCGGTTTTACCTTGTTCAAAAACATGTGCCCCAAAACGCGATCAACCGCATTGTGGCGCCCAATATCCTCATAGCGTACCATTATCCCCTGCCCGTTGCCGGCCAGAGCCGCACTGTGAACCCCGCCGGTTAGACGAAAAGTAGCAGACCGCTGATCCAGTTCCGCTATCCACTCCAGGAGGTCATGAACGTGAAACCGGTTTTCGTTATTCAGCAGAGTCTGCGGATCTGATGCGGGTTTATTGTTTGCCTGCAAGGTTTCCCGTGTAAAGGTCTCAATCCATACTGAGCCATCATCCTCGTCGCACCGGGTGGATTTAATGTGTCCCGGGTCTTGAATCAGGCCCTGATTGAATAGATACCCTATGCCCAACTCCGTCCAGTTACCTGGTGAGCAGGTAAGAGCCGCTGCCAGGTTTTCATCCAAATATACTTTCAGGGTTCTCTCCACTACAATTGAGGCCTGAGCTGCCTGGGTGGTGCCATCCCGGTACAGAATTATGTTGTGCTGCTGGTACATGCCGGGCAATACCATTGGTATAGTCGCTCCTTTCCAGGAGTATGCTCAACAACCACAGGTTCATCTCCGGTGTTTAACACGGGTCAATGTAATCCGCCAAACATAAAAAGGGCGAGTCGTGAAAAAAGAGACTCGCCCTTTGCAGGTTAACTTAATACGACTCTCCTTTCCACACTGGGAGGCACATTCGTTTCCAAACGCACCCTGTCGGTCCCTAATCCCTAGCAACGCCGTAGGATATGCGACTCGGAGATTATGTGATTATTAGAACAAACTCTCCTGCCTTGTATTCTACATAAGATGTCATATTCCTCCCGTATAAGAATAACATCTTTTATTGGTTTTTCAACCGCTCCACCGCCGGTTCATGATAGACCACACCACAACGATATAGTTCCCTGATCTGCTCTTCCGTGTAACCCAGAAATCTGGAGAGCACCTCATCGGTATGTTCTCCCAGCAGAGGTCCGTATCCCCGCAGAGCAGGTGTTGACGTCTTTTGTCCGCGGGTCGTTGTCCCACTATCCCACTCCCTATTAATTCAAAGTCCCTATTACTAATTCTAAACGAACCGCATGGTCAGTAGCGACGTTTCTCTTGTTGTAGACTGCTTTTTCGCGGTTATATTTGATAAAATATCAATTATGATGGTGGCGTCAGCACCTTCCGTAACCGGAGAAACAAAAACTTAGAGCGAAAGGAACACCCCATGATTATTACTACTACCGGTCAGATATGTGAGAACTTTTACCTTTTGGGACACCCGGGTTATCCGATGTACCTTTTCAATGCACCGCAGCCGACAGTTTTTGACGCCTGTGTCAGCTTCGGCGGGAATATATATGTCGAGGAAATACGCACGGTCCTTGGCGACCGGGAGCCTTCTATACTCTTCCTTACCCACGTCCACTGGGACCACTGCGGTGCTACCTCTCACCTGAAGGATGTCTTTCCCTCCATGAAGGTAGCCGCATCAGAACTGGCGGCGGGTATCCTGGAGCGCCCCAATGCCGTGGCCTTGATGAAAAGGCTCAATGATGAAGCCCGTATAGAGATCCTTTCCTGTCCCGGCGTGGATAAAACCAGGATCATCGACGAGCCCTTCCGTCCATTTCAGGTTGACATTGAACTGAAAGACGGCAGCACCTTTGATTTGGGGAACGGTACCATAGTAGAGATACTGGCAACTCCGGGTCATACTCGGGACCATCACAGCTTCTATATGCCCCGGGAAAGAATCCTGATAGCGGGGGAAGCGGCCGGCCTGCTGCTCCAATCGGGTGATGTTGCTACCGAGTTCCTCTCCAGTTACGATGACTATCTGTCATCGCTTGAGCGTTTGGCAGCTCTTCCAGTCGATATATTTTGTCAAGGCCATGGATTGGTTCTGGTGGGAAGAGAGGAGATTAATGACTTTTTTAGACGCTCAATCGAGGAAACAATCAGTTTTAAGGAGAGGGTTTTTGAACTCCTGGACCAGGAGAACGGCTCCCTTGAGCGTGTGATGCAGTGTATAAAAGCGGAAAGATATGATAACATACCGGGGATGAAGCAATCTGAAATACCGTACATGATAAACTTGAAGGCCAAGGTTAAACACCTGGCCG
>LFRU01000061.1:25321-48407 GCA_001512495.1 Syntrophothermus sp. DTU052
TTGTTTCCTGGAATGTCAACGGTCTGCGCGCCAGTATCAATAAAGGTTTTATGGATTTTTTCAGATCCGAACAGCCGGATATCTGCTGTATTCAAGAAACCAAGATGCATCCAGGCCAGGTGGATTTTGAACTGGATGGCTATCACCTTTTCTGGAACAGTGCCGATAAGAAGGGATACTCGGGAACGGCAGTTTTTTCCAGGCCGAAGCCGAAATTGGTAAAATTCAATCTCGATCAGCCGGAACATAACCGGGAAGGCCGGGTTATAACTCTTGATTATGATAGTTTTTACCTGGTTACCGCTTATGCTCCCAACTCACAACGGGGTCTGGTTCGTCTTGACTACCGGTTGAAATGGCAGGATGATTTTTGTGCCCACCTGAAAGGCCTTGATGCCGAAAAACCGGTAATTATCTGTGGGGATCTGAATGTGGCTCACCAGGAAATCGATATAAAAAACCCCCGATCCAACCAGAAGAATGCCGGATTTACACCGGAGGAGCGGCAGAAAATGACCGAGCTGTTGGAAGCGGGTTTTGTTGATACGTTCCGCTATTTATATCCAGACCAAACCGGGGCTTATACCTGGTGGTCCTATATGTTCAATGCGCGGGAAAAGAACGTGGGCTGGCGGATTGACTATTTCCTGGTCTCCGAACGGATAAAGAATCAGATCAAAACGGCCACGATTTATTCCGACGTTTTGGGCAGTGATCACTGTCCGATAGGACTGGAAATCTTTTGAATCCCACAGAACCCACGGTTTGCGGTCCAACATTTACTTTGTCTCTTAGGGCAACTACTGCCGGGGATAATCTGAACTGCCTGATCGAGTTGCGATCAGAGCTTCCCAGAACGATTGTCGGTAAAGTCTTGCGCAGGACCACAGGATTATCCTACGGAAACCGGTGATTACTTCCCCCTTCCATTGGCAGCCATAATTACCTGATAAAATTCGTGTATACTTTTCTTTCTCTCTGGGGTTCCTCCACAGAGCCTTCTCCATTGGCTACCAATTTGAGGAGCCAGGCCATGTTTCGGCCCAGGATTCTCATTATTTGTACCCCTTCCTCATCCTCCAGTGCTTCCCCGGGCGCAGTACCGTGGATAACGTTCCAGTAGTTTGAGGTTGGTATTATCATTTCAGCATAGCTGAGATAGTGGTTTAATTGATCAACAGCGGGCAATCCTCCTGAGCGTCTAACCGCAACCACCGCTGCACCAACTTTGTGTCTGAACAGCCCGCCATTATTGCCGGCCACGTAAAATGCACGGTCCAGGAATGCTTTCATGGTGGCACTTATTGATGAAAAGTGTACCGGCGAGCCCAGAATTATGCCGTCGGCCTCTTTCATTTTCATAATCCATTCGTTCACTTCATCCCTGGTAACACAACGCTCATCTCTGTTTTTCCGGCATTTGCCGCATGCCAGGCACCCTCGAATCAACTTATTTCCTACATGAATAATCTCGGTTTCAATTCCTTCTTTTCCAAGTTCATCCGCAACTATCCTCAGAGCATGATAAGTGTTTCCTTCCTTGTTGGGGCTGCCATTAAAAGCTGCAACTCTCATGAATATTCCTCCCTAGAAGTTTTTTTGTTTGATAGCAGGTGATCAAGAAGGCGTTTAGCCATTTCCCAGTTGTGCTTATTCTGCAGGTAAATCCTCTTTCCCCGGTTGGTAATCCTGTAATATTTCCTCCTTCCACCATGGCTTTCATCACCCCAATAAGAATCTACAGCACCCTCATCTTCCAGCCTCTTCAGACTGGAAAACATTGTGGACTCCTTCAGTTCCCATACGCCACCTGTCCTTTCCAGTATCAGGTTCCTTATCTCATAACCGTATTTATCACCTTCCATCAGCAGATTCAGGATTATGGTGTCCGTATGTCCTTTGAGTAAATTCGATGAAAAATTCCTGCTGCCCAAAATATCGCCTCACACTCTGAAACGCAAATACTTTACCTCGAATATCGTAGTATGGCAATTGCAGTATTAATTCTACAATCATTGTACTATTGAATCTTCCTCCCGCCAAAATCCTGATTATACGCTTATTTCTGTCCCAACCAGCAAGCGTTTCACCGGTCAGTATTTACCAGGTAACTTTGTCCCCTTTTGACCGTTTTATTATATGAAATGACAAATTCCCTAAGAGCTGCTCGATTGGGGCGAAAGGGAGAGGAGGAGACCTTTATTGCGAAAGTCGTTACAGGTTATTTTTGTATTAATTCTTACATTGTTTATATTTACCGCTGTTAATCCTCAGTGGGTACAGACTCGCATTCTGCCAATCAAAGCTTAAGTTCGAAAAGACCTCAGGTTGATAATACCCTTGATAGAGACGACCACGCAATAGCACGGGAAAATCCTGATGCAGAGCAAAACTCCGACTCGCAAAAGGACAATCATCTATCGGTGAAAGATCCGGTTCTCAATGACAAGCAGCCATCATCGAGGTATCGTATCGATGTTGGTGTGGGAGAACAGAAGGTGCGTATTTATGAGAACGATTTACTCGTTAAGGAATGACTGTATCAACCGGCAACAGCGGTTCGACTCCTCTGGGCCACTTCAGCATTCAAAACCGGGGAGAATGGTTTTACAGCGAAAAATATCAACAGGGTGCAAAGTGGTGGGTTTCGTTCAAAGACTGGGGTGTTTACCTGTTTCATAGTGTTCCCATGGACCGTAACCAAAACGTGCTGGAGGAAGAAGCCGCCCAACTCGGCGTTCCTGCTTCCCATGGGTGTATACGCCTGGAAACAGATAACGCCAGGTGGATTTATGATAATATTCCTTCCGGCACGCCGGTTTTTATTCATGAATAGACGACGGCGGCTTAGTCACCTTTTCGGTGCCTCAGAGATTATAGATTCCGAACATTTGTTTGCCGCCTCCGACTCAAGTTGTTATAATAGAAACAGGTAGGCTCCTTTCAGCTTTGAGGTGAGTATTTATGGATATCCTGACCAAGCTTGGCATCCTGGCCAATGCTGCGAAATATGATGTTTCCTGCTCCTCCAGCGGGGTTTCCCGAAAGAACAGGGGTGGAATTGGAAACAGCAAGTCATTCGGGATATGTCACACCTGGACCTCGGACGGGCGCTGCATTTCCCTGCTCAAGATCCTCCTCAGCAACGACTGTATATACGACTGCCGCTACTGTGTGAATCGTCGTTCCAATGATATGCCCCGGGCCAGTTTCACGCCCCGGGAACTGGCGGACCTCACCATCCAGTTTTACCGCCGCAACTATATCGAAGGCCTCTTTCTTAGTACAGCCGTGGAAAGATCCCCGGATTACACCATGGAAAAGCTGATCAAGGTTCTCCAACTGCTCCGCGGGGAATATGCGTTCAACGGTTATATCCATGTAAAGGTTATCCCCGGAGCAGACCCGTGTTTGATATACCAGGCGGGACTTTTGGCCGACCGGATGAGCGTCAATATCGAGCAGCCTACAGAAGAAAGCCTGCGTCTCCT
This sequence comes from Syntrophothermus sp. DTU052, assembly GCA_001512495.1. GTDB lineage: Bacteria > Bacillota > Syntrophomonadia > Syntrophomonadales > DTU052 > DTU052. The sequence goes on from LFRU01000061.1 coordinate 28,813, forward strand.
GGCCCCGCAGAAGTCCCTACCAAAAATGCTTGCTTCCATGCAGCAGCTTAAGGATGAGATCCAGGCTCACAAGGAGGAACGGCGGCGCTTTCGTCATGCTCCTCGTTTTGTCCCCGCCGGTCAATCCACGCAGATGATCATTGGGGCTACCGCGGATAACGACCTGACCATACTTCGTACTACCCAAACCCTTTACCAGAACTACCGGCTGAAAAGGGTTTATTTCTCGGCTTATGTCCCGGTAAATCAGGATTCACATCTCCCGGCACTGACCTCGAGTCCACCGCTGCTGCGGGAACACCGTCTCTACCAGTCTGACTGGCTCATGCGTTTCTACCACTTCCGGGCTGAGGAAATAGTCGACCCGCAGCACCCCAACCTGGAGACGGATATTGACCCCAAAATGGCCTGGGCGCTGCGGCATCCCGAATTCTTTCCCCTGGAGGTCAACCGCGCTTCCTATGAGGAACTGCTGCGGGTGCCGGGAATAGGACCAAAATCGGCCCGGCGCATTATTAGCCAGCGGCGGGTAGCAGCAGTATCTGCTGACCAGTTGCAAAAGCTGGGAGTGGTATTCAAGCGGGCTCAGTACTTCGTTACCTGCAAAGGAGTCTACCCGGCAAAGCAGTCTCTGGATCCGGCGGCAATTCGACGTATTATGGTTCCTAAACCCCCGGTAACCCAGCTCAGCCTTTTTTAGCCTGATTATGCAAATTTTAAAGGAGAAGGTCGATGGATTACCTCTACGATGGGAGTTTCGATGGACTGTTAACCTGCATATACCACCATTATTACCGGGAAGCTGCCACCGGCATCTACCCGGTGGACTGCTACCAACCCAACCTGTTATCGCCCAGCATGGTGGTGGAAACCGAACCGGCTCTCGCCGACCGTGTTTACCGGGCTATTGAAGAAAAGATATCATCACGGGCTCTGGAAACGGTATACCATGTCTACATCTCCTCCGCCCCGGAAAAGGAAAACCTTATCCTGGGCTATATCCGTCTGGGTTTTCAGATGGGTTCCAGGGTGGATCTTTATCACAGCCATCCGGCAGTGTACCCGGTACACCGTCTGGAGCGCAAGGTTACCGGCGAGGCCCACCGCTTGTTGGGTCTGCTGCGTTTTTCCGATATGGGTAGGTTCCTGTATGCGGTTATGGCCCCGGATCACCATGTGCTCCCGCTGCTGGGCGATCATTTTGCTGATCGACTGCCGGGTGAGCGCTGGATCATTCACGATAAGAGGCGTAACCTGGCCATTATCCACGATGGGCATAACCGCAGCTCGTGCAGGTCACCGGTCCGATCGAGATGGTATATTACCGACTTCTCCTACCGTTTGGAGGAAAAAATGCCTGAGAACGAACGCCAATGGCAGAGACTCTGGCAAACCTATTTTGAAAAGGTCAGTATCGAATCCCGTTATAACCCCCGCCTGCAGTCCCGGTGTGTCCCCCACCGCTACCGTCGTTATCTGGTGGAATTCTAACTCCCTGCTCCCGGTCATAACGCCTGAACCTAAACCTCCCGGGTACGGTTCTCGCAGACCCTGCCTATTCCCCCGTATAGCGGTTGAGGGCCGCCTGCAGCACCTTTTGGGCTACCGGACCTGCAACCCTGCTGCCTCCGCCTCCGTTTTCCACCACCACCACGAAAGCCAACGGGCAGTCCTCCCGTTCCATATACCCGGCAAACCAGGCGTGAGGCATCCGGTTTCCACCTACCTCGGCAGTCCCCGACTTGGCACAGAGCTCGAGTCCCCTGTATTGTCCTTCGCCGTAACTGCTGATAACATTATTGCGCATCATGCTGCCGAGCCTCATGGCGGTTTCCGGAGAGAGTACGCGCTCCTTGGAAGCAGCAGACCTTACCAGACGTAAGAACAAACTGTCTTTTATAAGTTTCGGTTCTATGCGGACTCCATCATTGGCTATCGCTCCCATGTAGACCATGAAATTAAGCGGATTGGCGGTGTTTTTGTACTGGCCGATGCCCGCCCATGCCAGGTCCGGGCGTCGGGCATCCTTCACATCCACCTGCCCTACCCTGGTTTTGATGCCGTTCACCTCCAGGCAGGAATTGAATCCGGCCTTATCTGCATAGGTTTGCAGAGCATCAGCCCCCACCGCCAGTGCTATCTGTGCAAAGGCTACGTTGCATGATTTGGCCAGAGCCTTCTCAAAACCGACCTTACCATGGGCTGTAGGACAGTTGACAACTTCCCCGTCTATTACCGTCCTGCCGCTACATTGAAAAACCAGGCTATCTATATTTTCCAGGTTGTCAATGGCTGCGGCCGCAGTTACCAGCTTGAATACGGACCCCGGGGTATAAGCAGCCGAAAGAAAGCGGTTTATATATACTCCCTCATACCTTTCCGGTTCTTTGTCAATATCCGGAGGATGCCGCGGATCAAAAGTAGGGGTGCTTACCATGCACAGGATCTCACCGGTCTTATAATTGTAAACGCCAACCGCTCCTTTGCGCCCGTTAAGTGCATTGTAGGCTACCGCACACAGCTCGGCATCCAGGGTCATCTTTATATCGCTACTAAAATGATTCAAGCGCTGATTGAAACGATAAGCGCCCTGCAGGAGGTTCCAACCCGCCAACCTCTTACCCCAAACCACCCGGGCTCCGGTAACTACATTGCCGTTGGGGTCACCCACAGCATGCATGAGGGCTGCTCTAACCGCCTGGTTCTCATGGTAATGAACGGTGCCGTCCACGGTCTGCATCAGGACCTCGCCGTTGCGGTCATATATGGTTCCGGCGGCCTTGAGCTGACCATTGGTATACAGGTGCCGGTTGGCAGAATGCTGTACCCATCTCGAGGCTTCTCCAAGGTACCTTACAGTGAAGATAAGAAGCCCACTAATTACTGCCAAAGCTAGAACCATTATCACCAGTGCACGTCTGGTTAGCAGTTTCAAATCAATCTCCCACTTTCATGTGTATGCGCCCGGGACCGGCTATCGGCAGCTTTGATAAAAGCCAGTAACGCCCAGGAGGCGACCATAGACGAACCACCATTGGATACAAACGGCAGGGTGATCCCGGTCAGGGGCAGCAGATCCACCGAGCCAAAGACGTTGAGCGCCGTCTGTATCAGGTATATGGTGGCGGTACCGGAGGCCGCAATGGCATAAAAAGCGGATTTACACCCTCTTACCAGAAAGAAAGCGAAGAGCGAAAAAAACACCACCATCAATACCGCGGCTAAGGCCACTATTAGCCCCCACTCCTCGCAAAGAATACCAAACACCAGATCGGTATCGGCGGCTGGAATATTGACCAAGTAGCCGTTTCCTCCGCCGACACCGAGCAGACCGCCGCTGGCCGCAGCAATCATGGTCCGTGTCTGCTGGTAACCAATGGTATTTGCAAACTGCCACACATTTCCCCAGGCCTCAAAACGGGATGCGACGTAGGGCATCAGAGTAATCGCCGCCAGAGCACCCAGTACTGCAGCCGACAACGCATACGCAATTGTTCTCAGATCCCCGGAACGCATAAAGGCAATTACGAGAAATACTCCAAAGAAGACCACGGCGGTTCCCAGGTCGCGCATGATAATCAATGCGCCAATGCAGGTGCCGGCAAAAGCAATAAACGCCGTAATATTTCGGGTAGTAAGCAGCCGGTCCAGGGTCGCCGTCCCCGCCAATACAAAGGCCACCTTAACAAATTCCATCGGCTGAAAAGTAATTAATCCCAGATTTATCCAGTTGCGCCCCCCAAAACGGACCTCTCCAAAAACCAGATTCGCCGCGAGCAGAACCAGGGCCCCGGCAGCAAGGATGTATTTAAGTTTGCGCGCCCGTTCCATATCCCGAATAATTAATTGGAGTATAACAAAGATAACTAACCCCATTATTATGGCAATGAGCTGTTTAAGAAGCTGATTCGGGACATCAGCCGCCACCACCAGGAGGTTAAGCCCACAAAGGAAAAACGCCAGCAGTTCCAGTTCCAGGTACTTCCGGCTGCAGTGGAAAGCAATTATGTAATATAAGCATTCAACCGCGATGAGCACCAGTACCGTTAACAGTATTGTCAGTCTGGTCTCTTCAGGCATGGTATAGTAGAGTTGGAATGCTCCCAGTACTTGAAAGAGTATAAGTAATAGGAGTGTCTTTCCCGGAGTAATGCCCTCTCCCAATCTGGAAAACCGGGTCCGTCCCTGGGTGGCAGCAAAGTCATCATTCACCTCTTCCGCGGCCAGGAGTCGGAACTCTGCCCCCCCCAGGGAAATGGTATCACCGGCGTGAACCTCACCATTACTTTCGATCTTTTGACCATTTATGCTCACTCCACCTTTTGATCCCAGATCGGTAATAGTCCAGTAATCTCGGTGATAGGCAAGAACCGCATGGTTGCGGGAGACAAAAGGCAGATTAACCACGATATCTGACAGCTTGCTCCGGCCCAGGGAGTTTTCCCAGTGCCGAATCGGAATCTTTATGTTCCCTGGGACCTCCAGATATCCCCATATACGGTTATAGCCCTGGTTCCGCAGCAGGGGTAGAATACACCGCACCAGTATTCCAACCGCCAGCAGAGGGAACACCCATCGTACAAAGAGGGTGTAGATATCAGCAAAACCAATCGTCGACAGGCTGCTGAAAAACATGGTGATGTTAGCCCACCGGGCAGCCGTCATATCCAGCAGCCGCTGCAGGCTCGTAAAAAGAGCATCCATAAGCCGCTCCCAACTCACCGGAATAAAAGCCTTCTATATTATAAGCATACTCTTTGCGTCATAAATCAACAAAACGTCAATTTCCGTGAGAATTGCCCAAAAGTGAGCATGGTTTCGCTGTAGGCATATTTGATTTCATCCTGAACACACCTGCAAAACGAAGGGAGAGAGTCCCGCTTCCAGGAACCCTCTCCCCTTGCAATCAGTCCAATGCTTCCCTGCCCTAACTGGCATACATCTGATTTATAATGTCTTTGTATCTCTCGGCGATAACTCTCCGCTTAACCTTCAGGGTAGGAGTAATCTCGTTTTGTTCGATGGTCAAGGGATGAGCCAGCACGGTGAACTTCTTTATCTTCTCAAAATCCGCCAGGTCATGAGAGTGGTTATCGATACGCTCCCGGTATAATTGAATAATTTCCGGCTTCTTTACCAGGTCCTCATGCTTCTCATATGTTATCCCTTTATCCCGCGCATACTCTTCCAGGGCCGGGAAGGAGGGGACCACCAGCGCAGTCAGGTACTTCTGTTTATCGCCGATAACAACCACCTGTTCAACGTAATAATCCTGACCCAGTCTTGACTCAATCTTCTGCGGAGCAACATTTTTACCGTTGGCTGTAATGATTATGTCCTTTTTGCGGTCGGTAATCTTGAGGAATCCATCCTCATCATATTCACCGATATCACCGGTCTTAAAGTAGCCGTCTTCAGTCATCACCTCGGCTGTAGCCTCCGGCTTATTCCAGTATCCAATCATTACATTGTTCCCTTTGATCAGGATTTCGCCGTCGGGAGCGATCTTAATGTGATTACCGGGAATGGGTTTACCCACGGTACCAAACCTAAAGTTATTCGGGCAGTTATAGGTACCCATGGGACAGGTTTCGGTCAGACCATAGCCCTGGGCAATAAAGATATTGGCGGCAAAAAAGAACTCCTCGATCTCCTTGGCCAGAGGAGCTCCGCCGGCCGAGAAGAAGTTAAGCCTTCCTCCCAGGAGGTCTCTTATCTTTTGCAGAACCAATTTATGGGCTATGGCATGCTTGATTTTCAGCGACAATGTTATCGGCTCGCGGTTGTACACTGCATATTGATACTTTTTCCCGGTCTCTATTCCCCATGAGAATATCTTTTTCTTAAGGCCGGAAGATTTTTCAATATTGGCCCACACCGCAGCATACATCTTTTCATACAGTCGTGGCACTCCTACCATGTAGGTAGGACGTATCTCCTGAAAATACTCCACTATTTTATCCGTATCGTGGCAGAAATACTGGGTGGCACCCTTGGAATGAATCCAGTGGCTTCCAGCCTTTTCATAAACATGGCTCAGGGGGAGAAATACAAGTTCGATATCGTCCGGGGTCATAGGGAAGGCAGGTTCCAGGGAATCAATTTCCACGAAAAAGCTTTCATGAGCAAGCATCGCACCCTTTGGATCACCGGTTGTTCCAGAGGTATATATGATTGATGCTATATCATCGGGAGTTATTGATTGGAGGCGTTTTTTCAGCAGTTCATCTTTCCCCGATTTTTTTCCGATTTCATAAAGGTCATCCAGATACATGACCTTTTCGCTTTTTTTGATATCTGTCGAGCGATCGAATACGATCACATACTCAAGCGTCTCGCTCCGGTCATAAAACTCCATCACATTATCGTATTGGAACTGTCCATCAACAAATATTACTCTAACCCGGGCATCGTTTACTATGTATTCCGCCTGTTCGGAGATATTGGTTGCGTAAATGGTAACCGTGGCACATCTGACACTCATTATTGCATAATCGCTGATAACCCATTCCGGCCGATTGCCCGAGTAAATGGCGAGAAATTCTTTTTCCTCAACCCCCAGCTCGAGGAGTCCTTTGGCAACATTGTCAATTCGATCACCGAATTCCTTCCACGAGATACCTCTCCACTCGTTCCCTTCTTTATAATAAAGTGCATTTTTCCGGTCAGAATACTTTTCCACTTGTTCATGAATCATTGAAGCTAAATCTCGACTTTGCATTCTATTCCTCCTTAAAGATGTTGTCATGAACCTTTTGATATCCCAGATGGTGAGAATATCTCTTCTGTCCCGTGGAGCCGAACGTCCGCTCCAAAACCGTGTTACCCAACTTTACACGAACATTACTCTTTAAGGAGAAAACGCAATCAATGACCCATCTTCATTCTATGGTCCGATTCGTTGGGATGATGCTATTTACAACCAGCAATCCCCCCTTATGTATTTTAGTGAATATTCTCTTTTTTTTATCACTATATATTAGAATATAGTATTTTTAACAATAATACAAGTAATTTGTGTCAAAATTATATTATGAAGTAATTTTATTTATGGAATTTTATTTAATCATAAATTAGAGCATAGAAAGTTAAATAAACACTCCACTCAAGAAAACACCGCGCGATTTTTACATCACGCGGCATCCCTGTCTTTCTTTATCTCGGTTCAACACTTCGGCTTCCCCTGATTACTTCATCCTTATTGTCATCACAGCTTCATCAAAACCCTTTTCCGCCGGCCCGGTTTATGTCCTGATAGCATTGGGACCTGTGGCGCCTTACCCCTGCTGCCATCACTTTTCTTTTTGCAGAGCTCTGGCTAATTCCTCCATCTCCTCCCGGGCCAGATCATCACGTCCGGCCATGGACTCCAGGTGATGCTGTAGTTCATGCAGCACAGTTTCAGTTATCTCGGCTTCCCAGGATTCCACCGGTTCCCCTCGTAACAGGTCTACAAAAGAACCATAATAAAACATGATAAAGCTTCCCAGCATACCGCTCTCAATGTACTCTCCCAGGATTAGATAGCCACCTTCACGTTTTTTCCCATCCTGCAGGTTAAAGCCCCCGGTTAAACCACGGAGATAGCGAGGTGGTATTCGGCCGATTACTTCATCGAGCACCTCGGCGAAGCGTTCAAACGTGAGAATAGCCATTTGTGATGTCTCCCCTTCTTGCGCCGACTTTTACCAATGGTTTTCATTGAAACCATGTCGGTTTGCCTATGTATACCTATTCTATCGCATTTCTTTACCTGTAACTTCGGAACCCTACACATCAGGTCCTGCTGCTGTCACCATTTACCAGAAGGTTCGGGCTGTTACTTATCGAAGATCACTTTCGTAGTATTCTTCGTTACACAAGGGGTTGTATTTATGAAGCATCACAGAACCGCCATTGTATTATTCACTGCCGTGATCTTGATCACGGTCTTAGCCTCCAGCCAATATCTCGGTCCAAAATGGGGTAATGCCAAATATACTGATGCTTACAGGGTTCTATTGGACGGCAAGACCTGGTTTTACATACATGACCAGGACCTGGTTGAAGAACTGCTTGTGGATTACAAGAACGAGTATCTCAGTAGAATTGGCGAGGATGTTACGATAAAGACCGCAAGAATTAAACAAAATATCGAGATTGTCAAGGTCGACAATTATTCCGGAAAACTGCACACAGAGCGCGAAGCCCGGGAAGAAATCCATTCCTGCGCGGAAGAGGCCACCCTGTTGGAGGTAAGAGAGGGTGACAACCTCTGGACCATTGGGCGCGATCTTAATCTCACCGTGGATGAAATACTGGCACTTAATCCTGAGCTCAATGAGGAGTCTGTCATTTATCCGGGGGACCAAATCACCATCAAAGCTGAAAAACCATTGCTGGATGTGGTCATAGTCTATGAAACCACCATGATTGAAGACGTACCATATGACACCGTGTTCATTAATGACTCCAGCATGTATGAATCACAACGGCGAGTGGAGTCCCAGGGCAAGGCTGGCAAAGTGGAAAAAAGATACGAAATAACCCTGGAGAACGATATTGAAATCGACCGCAAGACCCTTCAATCCACAGTTATCTCCGAGCCGGTACCCGCTAAAGTCAGGGTGGGCACCAGAAAAGCAGTATCCCGGAGTGGCAGTAATTTCGGTATTGTCAGGGGTGGGCGGCTGACCAGCAATTTTGGGACCAGGGTCCATCCGGTAACCGGGAAATCAAAATTTCATAAAGGCATCGATATCGGTGCACCTCATGGGAGTCCGGTTTACGCCTATTCCTCCGGTACAGTAATCTACTCCGGCTTCATGAGTGGTTACGGTAATTTTATAGCTATCAATCATGGCAATGGATTGGTCACCAGATATGGTCACCTGTCAGCAAGGCAGGTAAAAGTAGGACAGAAGGTATCGACTGGGCAGAAGATCGGTGCAGTTGGATCAACCGGGGTAAGCACCGGTCCCCATCTTCATTTCGAAGTACTGATTAACGGTTCATTCAAAAACCCTCTAAACTATCTATAGCCGGGAAAATTTTCCCGGTCTTTTTTGGGGTGTCCGGCGAACGCAGGGACCACCCGTGAATTAATAACGCCAAATCGATGCCGTTGTGGGGGACCGGCTGGTACCTGTCATCCCCTGCGCTTTTTCCATGTACCGGAATTGGGATCATGCTCACCGCGGGGTATACATATCTTGTCTCCTGGTTTTATCATATCGGGATTCTTGATCTGCGGATTGACGGCAGTCAGTATATCCAATGGGATCTCTTCTCTCCTGGAGATGTTGTATAAGGTATCTCCAGGTTGAATGGTGTAGAGAAAGCCATCACATTGCAGCGGGCTTATGGAACTCCGGTTATAGATTAAGTTGTACTTTGCCAATTAACATCCCTCCTTTGACTACCATATTATGCAAGTCACAAACACCCTGTTCCCATCGGTCTTAATGGTAGACCGGGAGCGGTTGATGTCTTCTGCATAGGCTCGGCGGAAATCCAGGTCAAACCAAAAATCCCTCTGCTGTTGGACAACAGAGGGATTTATATTTCTCTAAAACAGGTCCCGAAGAAGGGAACCTGTAATTAGGGTTTGTAACCGGGCAACTCCTGTACGCCCGACTACCTGATCTTATAGACCTTATCGCGCCGGTCAGGCAACTTCCTGTACGCCCCCCCGGCAGGTTCTACAAGATCATTATTTTTGGGGATTGTAATGAGTATAGCAGTCGTTATCAGATTTGTAAACCATTATTTTATCCATTACCAATTATATTTGTTGTCGCCGGCTAATTACAGGGCTATTCTATACAAACCACTCCGGTTCTCTACGACGGTATGCAAATCCTTCTTCCAGTTCGTTTTTATGGCGTATGAACCTGTGGTCGGCAAAATGCTTGGCCTGGGTGGGGCATCTTTTTATACAGGCACAGCATTTGATGCAGATCCCTGTCAACCGGGAGACATCATCGTAGTCGATTGAACCCATTGGACAGATTTCGGCACAGGTCTTGCAATCGATACAATCATCACTCGTTTCCGGAGTAATCAGCCGGAAGTCGGTAACCGGTGCGCCGTTCTCATCCCGGGGAGTGTAATACTTACGGTAAGGCCGATTGCCTTTTACCCTCACACTTTCAAATTCATTCTGCATGGTCAGTTTATGGTACACCTGGTCGGCGAAAGTATCTGCCAGCATGATGTCATTGGCATCAGGCCGGTCGGCACCCAGTATTTTGGAAAACGAATGCTCACCCACAAAGGCCGCAGCCGCAACGGCGGTAAAACCATTTGATTCCAGGATATCCTTCAACTCCAGCAGCGCATCATCATAATCCCGGTTCCCATATAATACTACCGGAACAACCAGGGCTCCGCTTCCAATGATGATATTAAGATAACTCAGCAGCACATTGGGAACCCTTCCCGCGTATACGGGGACTCCAATTATCAACAGATCTCTCGCGTTAAATGACGGGGCCTCCCGGCGTCCGCTGGGTAAAGTAAAATCGTACTCTCTTATTGTAACCGGCTCCCCGGCATTCTTCTCCAACCGGTCGGCAATCCTTCTCACAATAGTGCAGGTAGTACCGGTAGGGCTGAAATACATGGTGCAGATATTGTATTTCAACAAATGAACCTCCTGTTTGTCGATTACCTAACCTTAATAGTATCACACAGCCGGAAGGTAGTCGCGGTTAGCCGCTCCAGCTACAGCCTTTTATCCTAAGTTGGGCCAAGCCTTACTGCTCTCCCCGGGCATAGAGCCGATAAAAATGATGTACCGGTCCTACCCCCTGCCCCACGGAAAACCCATTTTCAATTGCTCCCGTCAGGTATTCCTTGGCTTTAGCAACCGCCTGCTCCAATTCACATCCCTGAGCAATATGAGCGGCAATGGCCGACGACAGTGTGCACCCGGTTCCGTGAGTGTTGTTGTTATTCAGGCGGGGATTGGAAAATCGGATTACCCTGGTCCCGTCAAAAAGCAGGTCTACGGCTTCTCCCTCCAAATGTCCGCCTTTAACCAGGACACTGCCGGATCCAAGAGCATGGATCTTTCTGGCGGCGTCTTCCATCCCCGGTTCACCAACCACTTCATGCCCCACCAGCTCGGCCGCCTCCGGCAGATTCGGGGTAACTATGGCAGCCAGAGGAAACAGTTCATCTTTCAGAGCTTCAATCGCTTCGGGACTCAGCAGGCGATGGCGGCTTTTGGACACCATCACCGGATCAATAACAATATTGGTCGCTCGCCATTCCCTTAAGGAAACAGCAATCTGGCCGATTATATCGGCGTTGGACACCATTCCGATTTTGACGGCATCGACCCGAATGTCACTAAAAACGGCATCTATCTGAGCCTTTACCATCCCCGGCTCCAGCTCTGCTACCTGATAAACCCCCTGTGTATTCTGTGCAGTAACCGCGGTAATGACACTCATTCCGTAAACGCCCAAGGCCGCAAACGTCTTTAGGTCGGCCTGTATTCCGGCTCCTCCGCCGGAGTCGGAACCGGCAATAGTCAATACATGTTTCACTCGATCACTCCTTATTCATAATCCGCAATTGCTGAACAATGTCGGCAAAGTCCGTGAAATGGAAAACAGTCTTGCCCTCTCGCAAGCAGTGCTCATAAAGTCTGGCTTTGCCAAAGACAACGTCTGCGCTCTGGGCGGGACAGAAATCCGAATAGCCGTCTCCTACATATACTGTCTTCTCGGCCGCGGGCGCAAGCTTTTGCATGAGTTCAAGTTTGCAGACACCGCACAGATCACAGCGCTCAGATATGTAGGGGGCTTCTATGTCCAGTTCAGGACGGAAAACCATGGTATTGGCATAGTAGGGCAGTTCAATCCCTTCCCGCCGCAGGAGATGCTCAATATAAAAGCTGTAACCATCACTGAGGATGACCACCGGGAAATTCCTCTCCCGGCAGTAGGTTAAAAAAAGCGGGAAACCGGGATCTATGGTTACGTTATTGAGCAGACTGAAAAAATCTGCAGGGTCGTTGGTGCGAAAGAGTTTGAGGGTTTGTCGGGCACATTCCAACGTGGAAAGTTCTTTTCTCTCCCACATCTCGTTGATCTCCTGCCAGCCGTCGCCGGCAAAAGCAGCGACCATTTTCTCACAGACATCAACGGTAGCAATGGTACCGTCAAAATCAACAAAAAAGATGTAGTCTACTTCCTCCATGATTCCATCAACTCCCTGGCCGCAGCAAAGGTATCGTCCTGGCTCAGGATGGCCGATATGACAGAAATCCCATCCACCCCGGTGTCCTTTACCATATTCAGGGTGGAAACACTGATCCCGCCAATCGCCACCACGGGAATGCTGACACTCTGTTTGATCTCCCGTAAACCCTCAATGCCAATCGGTCTTGACGCATCCGGCTTGCTGCCGGTACTGTAAACCGGGCCCGCACCCAGATAATCTGCTCCATTTCTTTCCCCATACCGGGCTTCCTGCGGGTTGGAAACCGAATAACCCAGGAGCTTGCCCGGACCGAGAAGGCGGCGGACGACTTCCAGCGGCAGGTCTCCCTGCCCCACATGCACTCCGTCGGCGTCAATAGCCAGGGCAATATCTACCCGATCGTTGACGATCAGCGGCACGTTGAATCGGGCGGCCATCTCTTTCAGCTTAAGCCCGATACTGTAGAATTCTTTGGATGCAGCATCCTTTTCCCTTACCTGCAGGATGGTCACCCCACCCTGCAGAGCCCTGCTCACGGATGAATAAAACTCCTTGGTCCCGGTCAGATAGCGGTCGGTTATAAGGTACAGACTGTAATCTACTGGCACTCGATTTGACCCCGTTTCCTTATCAGGTTTTCATCTACCAGGCTCACCTGGTCGATGAGATATGCCCGGAATGTTCCGGGGTTTTCCCCGCCGGGGGCTTTGGCCGCCAATTCCCCTGCCAGGTTCATTGTAACGATCGCAGCGGCACTCGCCAGGCAGGGATCGTCACTGACCGCGCAGAAAGCCGCTGCCAATGCCCCCACCATACAACCGCTGCCGGTAATCCGCCCCATCATCTCGGTCCCGTTCCGCAGCAGGTATGATCGGCGGCCATCGCTGATAAAGTCTGTCGGTCCCGTGGCTACCACCGTGCAGCCAAACTCCTGCGCCAGATGCCGGCAAACCTCCAGTCCGTCCTCTCCGGTATCCAGTGAGTCCACTCCCCTCACCCGGGCGGCGACACCGGCCAAGGCCTTGATCTCCCCCAGGTTTCCCTTAATGACGGTAAAAGAACCGAAATGACTCAGCTTCCTGATTAGTGATATCCGGCTGGGGATAGCCGCACAGCCTACCGGATCAATTACGATCGGAATCCCCTTTAATGAGGCCCCCCGGATGGCCATAAACATGGCCATTTGCTGTTCCCTATTAATGGTTCCGACGTTAAGGTATAAGGCATCTGCTATCTGGCTGAATTCAAAGGCTTCATCCACCGCCTCACACATGGCCGGAGATGCTCCCACCGCCAGCAGGATATTGGCACAATCATTAACGGTAACATAATTGGTGATGGCATGAACCAGGGGTGTTTTTTCTTTTACCGCGTTCAAGCACCCTGCTATTCCTTCTTTCATCAGATCCTCTCCTCTAGCCTGGTATGCCGGCTGCAATCGCCGTTATTCCAAGTTGCAATTATCAGAACACCGGTTCCTACAACCCGGCTTTTTTTCGGTTCCCAAAATTTAAGCCCCTTTCCGGCTGTAGAAAGAGGCTAGTTTCTTATGTTTTATGTCCAGCCTCCCTTCGTCAGCATTACCTGCATCAGGTGATACGGGTTTAGGTTGTTAACCTCTCTCAGCCGCGTAAGCAGCACCCCGGGCTTTTATTAAGTTTACCAATAGTTAAACCCTGATCAGGGGAAATGTCAAGGGAGCTTTCACTGTAATTCTGCACCGCAATGACAGCCGGCACTGACTTTGGGAGGCAGCGGGATGATTAACCTCACGGCCAGAACCTTGGGAATTGCATAACGATGATGGGACGGAAGACGTTAGTGCCGAATAAGAGCCGGGGCATCATGTCTTGTTTTGGATCAGTACCATTTCATTCTGTGCAGCTCCGAAAGTTTCCATGAAGTGACTGCACTTACACAGAAAGAGATAAAACAAGTTTTTGTGGTTGGTGGTGCCGCTCAGTGACTCAAAATTGCCCTGCCCCTTGGAGATAATCACATCTGCCTCATTAAAGATCTTAACAAAGGAATCGGGACACAATTTGAGAATCGTACCTGGAATGTCACTGCCGTTGTTGATAATAGCCGCATAGTTCTCCATCTTTACAGCATATGCATCGTCTTCCGTAACATCATTTACAATTGGTTTGCCCCTGGTGGCGAAGTATACCTGCAGGTGGGGATAAACCGCCTTGATGGTCCGTATGAACACCTTATCGAAGACAATTTCACCGGCATTATCCCCCAAATAGAGAAGCTTATCTGCCTCCCTTAGTGCTGCATTAAGCTTATTAAACACATCTTCCGGCAATTCCCTTTTCATGGTAATGCTTATCGTCTCCAAAACCTTCTCGCTTGATAGATCATGGCCGGGGCCAAAATCAATAATATTGCCGGCAGACGCCAGTTTCAATGCCGCCTTTAACGGATTATCCGCCGATTCCACCATCCGGACAAAATCGTCCTCCAGTTTCAGCATCTCCCTGTTATAGTAATGTTTCTCCTTGGCAAAGGGATCTGTAACCCCCAGGACCTCTATTAGTGCCCTCTGAATCTTATGAGCTATATAGGGTGCGCTGGCATCATCATCGGCTGCGGCCATCTCAGCTATAATCCTTTTTACCAGTTTCCGCTGCTCCTCTTCATTTTCCAGGTGCTGCCGGGCGGTTCTGATCCCCTGCTGAAGCAGGCAGGGGAAGCAATCCATGCTGCATCTCATGCTATGTAACTCCTTTTATATACTGTCTTTTAATGTAACCCAAACGACGGGATTGATTCAAGGAACCCAGCGTTTCAGTTGGCATTGTTCTGTGATATTGTGGAATGTTTGAAAACAAAATATAAGAAATATTATGATCTTATTAAAGTTTGTTATTTTTCTATAGTATGTGTTACAATGTGTTACAAGACTAGGAGAGTGCGGCCAGGGGGTGGGATAAGCTGGTATCACTTATTTAAACCGGAGGCCTGATTATTGGGGAGGTGCTTCGTATGGGAAAAATGGTTAATACGGTTTGCGGACCTGTTTCCGTTGATGACCTGGGAATTACGCTCATGCACGAGCACTTTATCTTCGGCTACCCGGGCTATCAAGGTGATGTGACCTGCGGACCTTTCAAGAAGGATGAGGCCTTGAAAAACTGCATCGAGGTAGTTGAAGAGATGATGGCTTTGGGACTGAAAACGGTAGTTGATGCCACACCCAATGAATGCGGGCGTGACCCCCTGTTCTTGAAAGAGGTGTCCGAAAAAACTGGGCTTAATATAATCTGTGCCAGTGGTTATTACTACGAGGGTGAGGGCGCCCCTGCTTATTTCAAGCAGAGAGCAGGGCTAGGAGACATTGCTCCAGAAATCTACGAGATGTTCAAAAAAGAAGTGACGGAAGGCATAGCGGATACCGGGATTAAGGCGGGTGTTTTCAAGCTAGCCTCCAGCAAAAATGAGATCACGGATTATGAGATGGTGTTTTTTAAGGCAGCGGCCAGGGTTTCCAGGGAAGAGGGCATCCCGATAATAACACATACTCAGGAAGGGACCATGGGACCTGAGCAGGCACAACTGCTCATCTCCGAGGGTGTCGACCCTAACAGAATTATGATTGGCCATATGGGTGGTAGCACAGACCTTGATTACCACCTGAGAACTCTAGAGCAGGGAGTGTATATTGCCTTTGACCGTTTTGGTCTTCAAGGTTTGGTGGGCTGCCCGATGGATGACCGCAGAATCGCGTGCATCGCAGGACTCATCAGTGCCGGTTATGTAGAGAAAATCATGCTTTCTCATGACGTTATCCTCCACTGGTTGGGGAGACCAACGCAGGTACCGGAGGCAGCTCTTCCGCTCATTGCCAATTGGAATTGGGGGCACATATTTAAAAACATAATTCCTGCTTTCAAAAAAGCTGGAATTACAGAGGAGCAGATCCACACCATATTGGTGGAAAATCCCAAGAAATTCTTTAGCTACTAATATCGTTCGATAAAAACGGATGGTTCTTTCGCACGGTATCTTTTAAGCGTCAGAACTGTCCGTTTTTGTATTTTAACTGTGCATCTTCTGCGGATCGACCTTCATTGGCTTATTACTGATATTTATTCCTGGTCGCCGCTTGTAAGCTGCTGCGCCATTTGGCCCAGGTCCTCGGCGGCGGCTTGCAGGGTTCTGATCATCGTAACGATGGTCTCGACCGCATCGTTCTGCTGGCTTACCAGCGCAGTTATCTCCTGGGAGCTGGCAGCCGATTCTGCGGTAAAGTTGAAGATGTTTTCCATCTCCCTGACCACCATTTCAGTCGTGGTAAGAAACTCCTGGAATACACTGGACACCTCCTGAAGTGCAGCGTCTATATTGCCCGCCCCCTGTTCCACTTGAGAAAACATATCCTGCACTTCGGTCAAGACCTCTCGTTGCTCTAGGGCAATCTTATTTAATTCTTCCATGCTTTCTACTGTTTTGGTTATATCATTGTGGATTTCGTTAATGAGATTGGATATCTGATGGGTTGCCTCTCCTGACTCCTCAGCCAGCTTACGAACTTCATCGGCCACCACCGCAAACCCCCGACCGGCTTCGCCGGCATGAGCAGCTTCTATAGCCGCGTTCAACGCCAGGAGGTTGGTTTGGGATGCGATACTGTCTATCAACCTGACAATATCGACGATCTGGTTTGAACGCTGGTTTTAAGAGGCTCACGGCACTGGTTACAAGTTTTTGCCGCTGCTTTTCTAAGGTTATCCGATAATGTATACACTTTGCGTTCATTGGCAATCGATTTCTGCAACAAACCTCTGGCAATAAGACTCTGTACTTTTAACTTATCTGATTTCTTCGAATGCTTTTTCCACCATCTTCCTATCACAGCTTGGGTTCTGTGTCCAAAAATTCGAGTCATAAGATATCGCCTGTTGTGACAAACTTATGGTGACACACTGCTGGATGGAGGTTTGTCAAATGACTGATTTTACCGTGAGCGAGCCTGAAGGTCTGAAAACCAAAAAGATGATTTACTGGATTCTGGGCATTTTGGAGGTACTGCTGGCATTTCGCCTGGTGCTTAAACTCCTGGGAGCCAACACCGGCAGCCCGTTCGTTGCGTTTATCTATTCGGTTTCTCAGGCATTTGTCGTGCCGTTCATCGGCGTTTTCCGTTCTCCTGCTGCTCCCGGGATCGAAACCCAGTCAGTTTTGGAACCATCCACCCTTATCGCCATGATTGTCTATGCTCTGATCGCCCTGGGAATAATAAAACTGATTGATATTTACCGCCCCTCCTGATCAACCTCCGGCCCCGGCATGATCAAATTGTGCGCGGGCGGCCTTTTTTTCTGCTCCCTACCACGCGCAGCCGACCGTTTACGTTTTTCTCGACCGATTCCGTGTTACAACCAGGGGAAAATGCCGACTCAAACGCTCCCGCAGCCTGCGCTTCACAGCGGGAGATATTCGGCGGTTGCATCAATGCGGGTCCCATAATTTACCTTTTGCAAATAATGCTATAAATACTGGATGACATTGCCGGAAGCATCGGTTATTCTATAATTATAGGAATATTTGTCCATTTGATCACCGCAGAGAATTGGCATAAATTGTAACGCTGCAGGGGTACATCATGAATCTGGGAGAATTCACGGTTAAACTGGATGATCTGTTGGACTGCCTATTGTTTGCCCTGAGGCTTGTAAGTCCTGTTATCGCCGGGCATCATCACCAGGTGGCATACATCAGTCAGCGCCTCTGTGAGAGGTTGGGATTCGATGAGGAAGAAACATTTTGGATCACGCTGGCCGCCGCCCTGCACGATATTGGTGCGGTATCCCTGGAAGAAAGCATATCCGATCTGCGGTTCGAAACCGAGTATATCCACGATCATTCCCTGGTAGGAGCACTCTTCCTGGAACACTTTGTTCCCCTGAATAATATCGCCCCCTTATTAAGGCACCACCACTTCTGCTGGCACCCGGAAGGAAACGCTGCCGCCCAGGAAGTAGACGTGCCTGCGGGTAGTCATATCATCCACCTGGCCGACCGGGTCGCCGTTATGATCAATGAGCACGAAGAAGTCTTGTCTCAGCGCCACAAGATCTTGGATTATATAAAGACAAAACGGGGGACTCTATTTCACCCTCAATATGTCGATGCCTTGCTGGAAATCTCCGGTGCTGAATACTTCTGGCTCGATATTGTTTCCGCTTCCGCTTCGGATGTCTGTGAGCGCCTTTTTGAGCTCAAGGATGTTGATTTGTTTGAAGAGGAGCTGCTCAGTTGGACCAAATTCTTGTCGCGAATAGTCGACTTTAGAAGTCCTCTTAATGCCAAACACTCCAGTGGAGTAGCAGCTTCAGCATCAGCCCTGGCCAGAATTGCTCGCTTCTCCGAACAGGAGTGCCACATGATGCTAATGGCCGGCTATGTGCACGATCTGGGAAAATTGGCAATTCCTACTGCTATTTTGGAAAAGGATGGTCCGCTCAACGAGTATGAACGCGCAGTGATTAAAGGTCATCCCTATTACACTTACCGAATCCTGCAGCATGTAAAGGAATTCGGACCCATGGTTCAATGGGCCGCTTTTCACCACGAGCGCCTCGACGGCAGCGGTTACCCCTTTAGAATTCCGGAGTCCCGTCTGCCACTGGGAGCTCAGATCATGGCGGTTGCGGATATCTTTACCGCACTGCATGAGGAAAGAACCTATCGCCCGGCTATGGAAAGGAAGGAATCCCTTGATATCATGTATCAAATGGCCAAAGAACGCGCCATTAATGGGGATCTGGTTCAACTGCTTGAACAAAACTACGATCAGATAAATCATTGGCGGCAGGTAAGTCAAAAGAAATCTATGGAAGAGTATGCCGCTATGAATCCTCTCTTTGCCCGGAAAACCGAGCGGGGGCTGGGAGGACGTTAGCCCTCCACAATTTTCTTATCGACACCCAGAATGTGTTTTTCAATCCAAGCCACTACAAATTCGAGGGTTTCGATAAGGTACTGTTCCTGGTTTTCATCAATTTGTCTCAGATCGGTTTCATTTATCCGCTCGATAAAATCATCGTGCTGAACCTTGTGTGATAAAAACTTCCTGTAACCTATACTTTTCATGTAATTCTCTTCAAAGGTAAAGTGATACACTGTATAATCCTTCAGCTCATTGAAGATAGCCACTATCTGGTCGTATTTATCCACCAGCAATTCATTCTTCAGCACCTCATAGGCTCGGTTCGCGATGGCAAAGAGTTTTTTGTGTTGCTCATCAATTTCGGGGACCCCGAGGGCAAACTCGTCTCTCCAGCTTATCATATGTATTTATTCCTCCATGGCTGATGCAGTTTTGATTAATATTCTCTGCCTTCCCGTTAATTCCTGCTGATTCGACTTTGATGTAACTTCATGTAATGATGTCA
>LFRU01000061.1:48492-79440 GCA_001512495.1 Syntrophothermus sp. DTU052
GGTGTCCCATGACACCACGGAACCGTCCTCGCTGGTTCCACTGGCGGTTATTTTCTGGCTTCGCGTTTAAGAATACCAGCGATGTCTTCAGTCAGGGCCTCTATAGAGCCGCCACCTATGGCCAGAACCTTGGCGTCCCGCCAAAACCGCTCGATCCCGGTGTCAATAATAGTCCCGAGGCCGCCGTGAATTTGAATGGCTTCATTGGCGACGTATTCGGCCACCCGATAGCCTTTAATTTTCAAGGCCCGTCCTTCAGCCAGTATCATCTGACCGGAATCCTTTTTGGCAATGGCAGTGTAAATCATACCGCGCAGGGCTTCAATTTCGATCCACATGTTAACCAGCTTGTGGCGAATCACCTCGTACTTGTCGTACATTGACTTGCCGCTCTGCATCCGTTCCTGAGCGAACTGGAAGGCCTTCTCATAACAGGCTTCCGCCATTCCCAGGGCCATGGGTCCGCAGATCATAAACTCGTCGGTGGCGCTGAAGAAGAAGGGGAGCATTGTTTTCCCTTCCGGACCCAGCATGTTCTCCTTGGGCACCCGGACATTTCTCAGGTAAACGGTTCCGGTGCTGGACCCATTCCACCCCAACTTGTTTTCCGGTTTGCCCAATTCGAGGCCGGGAGTCTCTTTGGGAACCAGGAAGAGGCTGTGAGAGGCTTTGGGTGCATCCGGAGATGAGGTTACGGCTACTACAATATAAATGTCTGCATAATGTATATTGGTAATAAACAGCTTGGTTCCGTTAATTACCCACTCATCGCCGTCCAACACCGCCCGGGTGGTGTACTCCCCGTAATTTGCTCCTCCCGCGGCTTCGGTACCGGCCATGGCCAAAATAAGCTCACCCCTGGCGGCGGGAGCCAGGTATTTCTTCTTCTGTTCGGGAGATGCCAATACGTTCAAAATCCCACCGGCCAAAACCGCGTGTGCTCCCATAACTACTGACAGAGTAGGGGCCACCTTGGAAATCTCCTCGGTTACCAGGGCCAGAGTTGTCCAGTCTCCGCCCAGCCCGCCATACTCTTCCGGGAAAGTAATACCCAAAAATCCAAGTTCGCCGGCTCTTTTCAAGAGCTGCAGCGGGAATTCGTCATTCTTATCCAGTTCCAGCGCTACCGGTTTAACCTCCTGCTCCACAAATTCGCGGGCAACATTCCTCATCAGTTCGCGTTCTTCCGTCATATACCACATTTCCATGCCCTCCCCTTCGAGATAATTTTACAGGAAAACTTCATACGCCTTTGAGCATCCCAGGTCCTTCCCGGAACCGCTCTTATCCNNGTTCAAATGGAGATGCCGGCTTGAAAAACCAGCCCTTCGGTTTCACCCCTCCCCGTTACTTTACATAATATATCTTATGTTATCATTTGCTAATACTATGGTTGGCGGGATCAGACAGCATCCATGCTCCGGACAAACCCGGCGATAGGCTGCTATATTTCCGATAGGCCGGCCTACCGCTGTGCCCGGTCCTGATACCGGTTGGTGATGATACCCAGCGCATCTTAACCGTAGCGCAGGCTCATGCCGAAGGTACCCCGAGGGTACTCCCACTTTACTATCCCCCTCTTCTTGCACATCACCCTGCAGGTACCACATTCCAGGCATCCTGCATAGTCAAACGCAATCTCCCCGTTCTTATCCAGCTTATACAGTACGGCCGGACAAACATAGAGACACGGTTTCTCGCTGCACTGGCGGCAGATATCTTTATTCAATACAATATGGGGTTCTTCCTCATCGACATTAAACTTGTTCAGGCTCAGGAGTTGAGCAGCTTCTGCTCTTTCAATCTTCATATTTTAACCCCCTTATAGCCCAGCTTGATTACATCCCAGACCGAGATACCGTGGGCCTTCATCTGCTCCAGTATACCCCTGGTGAGCTTGGCAGGCGGCTTCGCATCAACGGAATACAGGTTTGCCATAGCTGCGGTTGCCAGGAGAGGCATACGGTCGTAAAGCCAGCCGGTTTGCAGCACATCAAAATACCCGTCCGTTGCCCTCATGGTCGGCAGGAGCTGAATCTGTTCCAGTTCCTGCATATACAGAGGGCCGGTCTCAGCCGGGGAGCCGGCCTTGACAATAGCCCGGGCCGCTGCGATACCGCTTAAGATAGCCAGGTCCATTCCCCTAACCGAGTACCCGGTATTGATGACAAAACCTGCTGCGTCACCGATCATCAGGAAGCCCTCTCGGTATATCTGCTTGGGAATACCGCGGTATCCGGCTTCGCCTACCAGATGGCCGCTGTATTCTACGGTTTCCCCGCCGGCAATCAGGGAATAGATGGCAGGATGCATTTTCAGGTCCTGGAATATCTCCTGGATCGATTTTTTACGCAAGGCGACCTCACCGGGCATGAAAACACAGCCCAGAGAGATACTCTCTTTGTTGGTATAGAGGAATCCCCCGCCATGGATGCCCTCCGTACAGCCCAGTATCATGCAGGCGGCACCCTCTTCGGGATTGGTGAGGTGGAAACGCTCTTCTATGGTTGAGGCCGGGAGTTCAATGACTTCCTTTACTCCGACTCCGACGGTATTGAAATCGATTTCCCCGATTAATCCGGCCTTTTGGGCTATCAGGGAATTAACTCCATCGGCGGCCACCACTACATCCGCATACATCTCATCCTCTCCGGCAATGACCCCGCTTATTCTCCCGTCCTTTTCGATGAGCCCGTCCACCCTGATCCCGCAGGCGACCATAGCCCCCATTTCTTCCGCCTTACCGGCCAGCCACTCATCAAAGGGAGCACGCAATACCGTGTACGACATGGGGGGATGGCCATCCCGGTTAAAAGACGGGTCATGGTAATCTATGGTTATTGCTCGAGGGCCCCCCAGCAGCATAACCTGTTCCCGGGTTACCTTCCTTTCCAGGGCCGCTTCCTCCGACAGCCCTTTATCGAGCATTTCCAGGGCATAGGTATAAAGCCTTCCTCCGGTAACGTTCTTGCTCCCCGGGGTATCCCCGCGCTCTATGACCAGCACTTCTTTCCCCTCGCGGGCCAGAGTGTAGGCACAGGCTGCACCCGCCGGTCCCGCTCCGACTATTATGGCATCAAATTTTTCGGCCTCGCTCACCAGTCAACCCTCCCTTGCAGTACGATCTGCCGACTCATTTATGCTGCTTGACGGCCTATTTCTTCAATTCCTCAATCAGGAGGGGTACTACTTCATAAAGGTCGCCGACAATACCGTAGTCGCTGGTTTTGAATATGGGTGCCTTCTCATTGTTGTTCACGGCTACGATGACTTTGGAGTCCCGAATGCCGATGGTGTGCTGCACCTGTCCCGAGATTCCGATCGACAGGCAGAGCTGCGGCTTGATCACCGCACCCGAGATCCCGATATACTGCTCAGGCGGCAGCCAGTGTTTTTCCTCGGCAATGCCGCGGGTACAGCCGATCTCCGCATTCAATACGGCTGCCAGGTCCCGGATCATCTGCATGTCTTCTTCCTTTTCTACGCCCAGGCCGACACATACCACCCGGTCCGCTACCTGCAGGTCTACTCCCTTCTTCTCCACCGGGGCTCTTTCCACCAATTGCACCCGGCTGTCAGGGGTTACTGCAACCGTCTCCACTTCTGCCGCCCCTTCAATGGGAACAAACTTTCCACCGGCAACCGTGACCACACTAAGCCCCTTCAGGACCTCTTTCTGGGTTACGGCTCCGCCGTAGATCATCCTCTCCGTTGTCACGCTTCCGTCTCCAAAGGAAATGGCGGAGACATCGCTGGCCATAGCGCAATCCAAATACCCGGCCACCCTGGCGGCCAGATCCCGGCCCCGGGCGGTTGCTCCCACCAGAAACAGCTCCGCCGATCTTTCCTTCAGGAAATCAGCCACCACCCGCGCATAATTCTCCGGCACCCGGCTGTCACCCTGTAGTATGAAAACCCGGTCGGCTCCGGAATTCTTAACTTCTTCCGCAGCCTCCTGACTGAAAACGATAACCGTGGCCTCCTTGCCGGCGCCTTTGGCACAACTGATCAGCTCAAGGGCAATCCCACTCTTGTCACTGTATACAAATACTCCTGCCATTTACAGCACGCCCTCCTTCTTCAGATTTGCCACCAGTCCGGCTACTTTGGCTGCGGCATCGTCGCCCTCAATGATTATATTCCTGCGCTCCTGGGCATAGGCCTTGACCTCCGTTACCTCCCGATTGGATGCCGGGTTCATTCCCAGGTCGCCGGCATCATATTCGGTCACCGGCTTCTTGCCCGCGGCCATAACCGCCTTCAGTCCGGGGATGGTCGGCTGGAAGGCCTCCGGAAGCACGGAAATAACTCCCGGCAGTTCGAATTTAACCGTCTCCAGGCTATCGTCCAGTTTCCGCACGGCGGTGACGGTATTGCCCTCAATATTCACCCGAAGAACCGAGGTTACCACCGGCAGGTCCAGCAGAGCCCCGATCCGGGGCGCAGTCTGCCGGGCGTAGGTGTCGCTGGCCCCTTCGGCGCAAACCACGAGAACAACATCACCCATGGCCTTAATTCCGGCGGCCAGAGCCCGGGCGGTAACCGCTCCGTCGGCATTCTCTGCTTCTTCTGCTTTTACCCAGAAGGCTTCTTCCAGGCCGCGGGACAAAGCATCCTTCAAAGACTGCCTGGTCTTGCTGCTGCCGAAGGTCAGCCCCACCGGTTTGGCTCCAACGGCTGCGGCCAGTTTGACGGCCGCCTCAATGGCGTTCCTATCATAGTCGCTGATCTTGCCCTTGGCCTTGCTGAAATCCACGGATAAGTCCGCGTTGATCCTTATATCGGCCTCATCCAGAACCCATTTGTAACACGCCACAATCTTTGACATACATCTCCTCCTAGTCCTCACATTGGAATACTGCTAACAACGGCTCCGCCTTTACACAGTACCACCGGTGCCGGCCTGGTTTTAATCTGATGTTCCCCACAGACTCCAGGCCGACTGGCGCCATACGCTCTATCGAACCACTTGTCTGCATTATTACATATTTCCGAAAGTACATGGAACATAAATTAATGGCAATCAGTAAATTCCCCCATGGGCGAGGACTTGACCCTGCTCCCTCCTATTTGGCGATGGGAGCAGGTCTCTTCCTCTCCAAGACCATCCTTACCCGGTAGCTGACCTCCTCTTCTTCGCTGTCGTGGGTACGGATGTAAAAATCGTCTGCCTCCAGCCCGGCAAAGAACCGGTCCATGGCCAAATCCATCGGCATCCCCTTTTCCAGCAGCCGGGCACCGTAGGCATACAGTTTCTTGTAACTTTCGGTTTCGAAGTAGGGGTCGCATTGGTCCTTGATTTTTTCACTGTTGTAACTCAGCCCGGTGGGAACCAACCCCGGGCAGAATACATAAGCTTTAATCTTCGAGTTCACCGCCTGCAGTTCGACCGCCAACGATTCCGTGACTGAAACCGCCGCATGCTTGCTCATTGCATAGGGTGCAATCCCGGTATTAACCTGCAGGCCGGCATTGGATGCGGTGTTAATGATAAAGCACTCCCGGTCCTGGGCCATCATACGGGGAATAAATGCACGGATGCCATTTACAATCCCCATAACATTGATTTCAAAAACCTTTTTCCACTCCGCGGCCGGGATCCTCCATATAGTGCCCATGGAATGCACCCCGGCATTGTTGATGCAGTAGTCTACCCCTCCAAAGGCGGCAAAGGTCCGCTCCGCAAATTGGTCCACTGCTTCACCGTCCCGCACATCCAACACGGTAGTCATGACCTCAACCTTTTTCCCCTTCAGCTCCGCCTCCAACCGGCCCAGGTTTTCTGCATCCAGATCGGCTAATGAAAGCCGAGCACCCTTCTCCCCAAACCGGGCGGCCATACCTTTTCCCAGGCCGCTGGCAGCACCGGTAATGGTCACTACTTTACCTTTGTAATCTGCCATAGTCTCCTCCATATTTAATGCTGCTTTAACGGATTGCTATTTGATAAAATGGGACATCTCCAGGTTATTGTCCTCGGTTCCCATCCTGCCGTCCAAGAGGTTTTCTCGCCATTTTTTCATATATGAATTAGCCTGGGGATGGGTAAAGATCATAAACCGCCCTTCCTCCAGCCCCTTGATAACCGTATCCACACACTGTTCCACCGGGATGCCGGAAGTCACAAGCTTCTTGCTGATATAATTGGACTTCTGCTGGGCCGGAGTCTGCTTGAAGGCAATACCTTCATCATCCAGGGCATAGCGTGGGGAACGGTTCTGTTCAATATCTCCGAAATTGGTGGCGACAAAACCCGGACAGAGCCCGTGGAACCTGACTTTCGTACCCTGTTCCCGCATCTGTATCTCCAGGGACTCAAGTATCGATAAGGCCGCAAACTTGCTGGCCGCATAGGGTTGGTTGATCGAAAACGAAAAGAATGCCGATACCGAAAGGGTGTTGATCACGTGGCATTCCCTGTCCTGCGCGATCATGCGGGGTACAAAAGCCCGGGCTGCATAAACATGCGCCATGGTATTCACCGCAAAGACCCACTCAAAATCTTTGAGATAAGCCTCCGTCACGTAGCCGCCGGTGGACGCCCCGGCATTGTTGAAAAGGTAATCAACACCGCCATAGGTGGCAAAGGTGATGTCGGCAAAGCTCTGCACATCCTCGGCACTGCTGACATCAAAGCGGTTGGCAATGACCGTGACGCCTTTTTCTCTCAGTTCCGCCTCCACCTGCTTCAGCCCTGACTCATTTATATCAGCCAGGGACAGTCTGCTTCCGTATTCGCCGAACCGCATAGCCAGTCCTCTCCCGATCCCGCTGGCAGCTCCGGTGATGGCTACTACCTTTCCCGCATAACCATGCATAAACCTTGCTCCTTTCCCATCTTCCGATTCTCGTTGTTTATACCTTGGGGTTCATACTTCATCCGGTTATTATGGCCGTCCGTTCTTCCAACCCGGTTTAATGCCATAGGTTTCCGCTACAAAGTCACGGTGAACGTCGGCGGGCATCTCAGCGATTTCCAACTGCAGGGAGGAAACCCACATCATGCTGACCAGGGCCTGCGGGGTAAAACCTATGCCACCGTGCATTATGGCTGCATCATGCAGGTTCTTATTAATGGCTTCGGGAATCCAAACCTTGGACATGCAGGCCAGACGATAACACTCCTCATACCGCTGCTCATCCCACAGGCGGATACTGTTGTAGATCAGGTTGCGGCTGATTTCGTTGTTTATGGCCATATTAACTAAGCGGTGGGACACAGCCTGCAGATCGACCAACGGGCGTTCGTAGCGGGTACGCTGCTTGCTGAAGGCCAGCGTCTTCTGGAATGCAGTATCGCCCAGGACCAACGCGCTCAGGCAGATAGAAAGGAAACTGGGGCCGAACCAGGTCATGCCGAACCCGCTGTCGACCACCCGGTTTGCTTTGGGAACCCTTACGTTTTTCAGGTTTACGGTTCCCCAGTCGGCGTTGCCGGGAACGATCTTCCGCTCATTGAAGCCGGTTTCTACACCGGGCATATCCTTTTCCACTACATATACCGTATCAAAGTAACTGCCCGCGGGTTTTCCAAATACCACCTTAATGTCGGCGGCATGAGCGTTGGTGACCAGAACCTTGGTTCCGTTGATAACGAACTCATCGCCATCCTCGGTAACCGTCATTCCCCATTCCGGGTAGTTGTTCAAACCGGCAGGGTCGGTCACCGCCCCGCACCCGATGGCTTTTCCTGAGGCCAGCGGCACCAGGTATTTCTTTTTCTGCTCCTCGGTCCCCCAGTACAGCAGGGGCAGTATTGCCAGATCATGAGCACCCATCACCATACTGGCTGGGTTTCCCATCTTACTCAGCTCTTCCAGGATGACAAAGTAAGTGGTAAAGTCGTAACCCTGGCCGCCGTAGGTCTCGGGCACATAGGCACCGATATAGCCCTGCTCGGCTACGAGTTTCCAGCTCTCGTACGGAAATCCGCCCTGTTTGCGGTCCGCCGCGGTCGCCTGTCTGGTGTTGGGATCCAGGCAGAACTCACGCACTGAGTTCCGGATTAATTGTTGTTCCTCTGTCAGGAAATAGCTCATTACCATTACTCCTTTCTTCTGTTCATTAATTCGGTAGTGTATTTTTTCGCCGGTTGCGAAACCTTTCCTGCCAACACAAGGTGTCCGCCGCGGTGTCCACCTCGAATATGCCCGGGGCGGATAGTACAGATACATGAGTGGCGGTGTCAAACCCCCTCCCATAGTATTATGCAAGATTCATGCCAGCCTAGCGGGATTCAATTGTGCCCTTGGATGGCGGTGGTGTTCATGAGTATCAGCTTCCCGACCGGCGCCGTTTCCGCCCGGCGGGATGCAGATAATTTGTACACTCGGTGCTACAAATACCGTTCCATAAAGGCGGCGCTTGGGAGTCTGCGACCGTAGCGTTCCGCAACAGTCGGCCTGGAGGTAATACATGTTAGGTCCCATGTTCCGGGTATAAGCCGCGCCGGCTGCCGGATTATTTTTTCAGTTAGCCTTACTTGCTCTATAATAATTGTATAACTAATGCTGTTCTGATTCTCGTTTTACGTCAAAAAA
Organism: Syntrophothermus sp. DTU052; assembly: GCA_001512495.1. Lineage (GTDB taxonomy): Bacteria > Bacillota > Syntrophomonadia > Syntrophomonadales > DTU052 > DTU052. Next base: position 57,033 of record LFRU01000061.1, read on the forward strand.
GGAGGCCTGGATTGGACATGCCAACGCCGGTGGAAGTCTTCAACCATTACGAATCGTCAATGTTAAGGATAGATGTTGTTACCCGCGTCCCGGATCTCTACTTTATTCCCCGCAGTGAGCTTAAACAAAAGATTAATCAATACCGGGATGTTATTAACCTCAGCCGCCCCTTTATGAGCTATTTTGCTCCCCACTTTGATAATCGCCACCTGCATTTGAACCTGATCGATCCCGATGGTTGTATTCTACACTCGCTGGTTGATGAACATGTAGGGGCAGTTTGTCCCGGTTTTATTTACATCAACAATAATCCTGCCATTAAAGAGTCATTACTACAGGGCACCATTGTTGACCTGTATTCTGTTGAAGCCAACGAGGGTCTGGTTAGCATGCCCATATTGACCGGAAAATCAGCAGTCTGTTTAACCATAACCAACATGAAAGGCCGTGTCCCCGGCGAATACCTGCGAATGGCCTTGTTCATATACCAGATGATACATGCCCAACTGGGGATGATAGCCACCTTTAACCAGGCCGCGGATGTCTTATTGGATCTGAACGATAACCCCACCCTGGTTTGTAATGAGAGCGGGTTTTTAACCAGCGCCAATGCCAGGCTCATGGAGCTGTTGGGGATTGACTCCCGGGAGGTGCTGAGGGGGATACACCTACGAGAAATCCTCGATAATTATGATAACCTGCTCCCCGGACTGCGCCCCGGTGACAGCTTCAGGGTTTCTATCCGGAACCGAGCGGCAACTGCAGAAGTCACAAATTGCCGGACCATGCAGATGCCGGTGGGTGGCAGGCATACCGTTCTCTCATTTCGGTACCATGCATTACCGGAGGCATCCCCTGCACCTTTAGCCCCGTCCTTTGAGCAGGATGCGTTTCAAGGCATAATCGGGACCAGCCCTCAGATGCGCAGGAACATGGCTATCGCCCAAAGGGTCGCCAGGCTGCCCTCCACCGTGCTGATTGAAGGCGAAAGCGGAACCGGCAAGGAATTAATCGCCCGCGGTATACATCGGGCCAGCAGCCGCAAAGGCTCATTTGTGGCCATAAACTGCGGTTCAATTTCCAGGGAACTGCTGTACAGTGAACTCTTTGGTTATGCGGAGGGTGCCTTTACCGGAGCTAAAAAGGGCGGGATGATCGGCAAACTGAAACAGGCTGACGGCGGTACGGTATTCCTGGACGAGATCGGGGAGATGTCAGAAGAGATGCAGGTGAGTCTCTTGCGGTTCATGCAGGACAAAGTTGTAATTCCCCTGGCCGACAGCAAACCGCAGAAGGTGGATGTGAGGATCATCGCCGCCACTAACCGTAACCTGGCGCAGGCAGTTGAAAAGGGCAGCTTCAGGGAGGACCTCTTTTACCGGTTGAACGTGGTCAATATAAAGATGCCCCCGCTGCGGGAGCGCAGGGAAGATATACCCCTTCTGGCCCGTTATATCCTCCAGGAGATTTCCACCGAGTACCGGATTCCTTTGAAGGAGTTGACCAGGGATGGCCTGAAAAAGCTCACCCGGTACGACTGGCCGGGCAATGTGAGGGAACTGCGCAATGTCATTGAAAGAGCGATGGTAGTCTCCACCGGGGAGAAAATAACTGCCGATGATCTGCTGATTGAGGCCGAAGCGCGCCCGGTCAAGCTGACTGACCTGGAGAAATCAACCATTGTCGAGCTCCTGCAGCGGTACGATGGAAACATTACCGCCGCCGCTAAAAGCCTGGGCATAGCTCGTACTACTCTTTACAGGAAAATGAGGAAATACGGTATCAGTGGGACCAATGGATAAACACAGCCGGACCCGGTGGCTGATGAAACAGGTATCGAGCCCTTCAGGATTCCGTTACAGACGACATCGGTTAAGGCGGCAATCTCCCTAAAAATCCGGCAAAGGCGCAGTGGTGTTATTTCCCTCTGACTGCTTCCGTCTGGCTGGTGCTCCGGAGGTGCTTTTGGTATGACTTCCACCCCGGGCAGAACTTGGTGTGCCAATACCACAAACGACTGCTGAGCTTCCTGGGATTGGCTTCTGCCGACTTGCGCCACGAACAATGCTCACATGGGTGTTTTTTCACAATCAACCCCTCCTTCTGAATATCCGGCCAACACCTGATTCCGGTTAGGTTCAGCCTAAGCCTTATCCTGCAATTCAATAAGCTCCATCAAGTGTTCCCATTCCGCAAAAGCAGCAGTTAAATCCTGATTTACCAGGCTGAATTGCCTGCTGCAGTCGCGGATTAGATCCCCATCGGCGTAGGTCTCGGGATTGGATAACAACTCCTCCAATTCTGCCTTCCTGTGTTCCAGCCATCCAATCAGTTCTTCAACCTCCTGCAGCTGTGCCGCCAGATGTCTCCTTCGTTTTTGGGCTTCCCTTTCTTGGAGTCTGGCCTTTAATCGCGGATCGCCGGACCTCTTCTCTTTAACGGCTTCTGCTTCTCTTCTGCGCTTCTCATCAACCTTTTGCTGGTAGTAGCTGTAATTCCCCTGGTATCTGATAAGGCTGCCGTCTTCAATGGCAATGACCTCATCAACCACCTGATCTAGAAAATAGCGGTCGTGGGACACAATCAGCAGGGTGCCGGGGAACTCTGCCAGCATTTCTTCTACCGCCTGGCAGCCGTCTATATCCAGGTGGTTGGTAGGTTCATCAAGAACCAGGAAATTTCCTCCCGCCAGCGTTAGTTTAAGCAGGGCCAGGCGTCTTTGTTCGCCCCCGCTCAGCTCTCCTACCCTTTTGAATGCCTGGTCACCGGAAAAGAGCATGCGGCCCAAATGGCTGCGCGCTTCCTCCCGCGTAATATCAAAACTGTAAAGCAGTTCGTCCAGGAGGGTTCGATTCTCATCATGGTCGGCGTCTTCCTGTGCCAGATATCCGATCTGAACCCTGCTTCCCCGCTTTACCTCTCCGGTATCCGGCGGCATGACGCCCACCAGCATCTTTAATAGGGTAGTCTTCCCGCAGCCGTTGGGCCCGACGATGGCGATGCGCTCACCCCGGCGGATAACCAGGTTCGATTCCTGCAGGATTTGATGCTCGCCGAAGGATTTGGAGATACTGTGGGCGGATAAAACGATATCAGCACTTTCATCGTTAAACCGGGAAGTGGCCAGGGAGATGCTCCGGGTCTCCTTCACCGCTTCCAGCCTCTCCATACGTTCCAGCCGGGATTGACGACCCCGGGCCTGTTTCGACTTTACTCCGGCCTTGTATCTCCTGATGAATTCTTCAGTTTTGCGAATGTATTCCTGCTGTCTCTCATAGGCGCGGCGGGCCGCCAGATCATCCTGGGCTTTCAATTTAAGGTATTCCGAGTAGTTTCCCGGATAGGCTCTGGTTTCACCGTTCCTGATCTCCACGATGCGGGTTGCCACCCGGTCAAGAAACCGCCGGTCATGGGATACTACCAGGAGGGTACCTCGATAGTTGATAAGAAAGTTTTCCAGCCATTCCACCGCGTCAATATCAAGGTGATTGGTGGGCTCATCCAGCAGCAGTATATCGGGTTTGATTATCAACAGGCGGGCCAGGTTAAGCCTGGTCTTTTCCCCGCCGCTGAAACTCGACCAGGACTGAGAAAAGTGTTCCGGCTTGAATCCCAGGCCGGCCAAAACCCGCCGGGCATTGGCCTCGCAGGCGTAACCATTCGCTCGCTCATAAGCCTCATTTACCTGCGCATACCGCTCCATCAACCGTTCCAGGTCGGCCCCGGCGGCTTCAGAAATCATACGAGCCAGCTCGGCCAGGGTCTGACGTTGTTTCAGGAGGTCATGGTACCCATCCATAACCGCATCCCAGGCGGAACGGGCGGGATCCACCTCGGGCAGCTGCTGCATGTATCCGACTGACCGGCTGGCGGCTACCGATATCATACCCGAGTCCGGGACCAGATTGCCGGATATGCAGCCCAAAAGGGTCGACTTGCCGCAGCCGTTGGGCCCCACGATGCCGACCCGTTCGTTCTCATTGATTACCAATCCGGCCCCATTAAGCACCTGGATGTGTCCAAACGACTTATATATCCGGTTGGCCTGCAACACAATCATTTCCAACACCATTAGAATTGGACACGAGGAGCTTCCCCGTTCCCAATCTGTTTCCCTCTTCTACCATTATGATAATACCCGCTGTGGTGCAGGTAACTGGTTTAGATTATACCATGATGAGAATTATCGAGGCAGGCCCGAACATCATGGGCACGAGGAGTCGAGCCTGTGGGCCCAAGAATAAACAGAACTCTGGACGGTGTGAAAACGGGATTTGTTTAGCTTTGGCATCCGGCCGCCGGTGCAGATCCGGAAACACTCCGCAGTCCATTATGGGTTGTTCAGGTGCTTACAAAACTAGTATGATATGAAAGGTACGGCAAGAAACAAACTTATACTCAGGAGCTGTCAGATGCAACAACGATGTTGTCTATTCTGTATCCTGCTGGCACTTTGTTATGTTTTCATTTCCAGTTCGTTGGCGGCCGCTGCCCCTGCGGAGATACCTGCTCCGCCGCCAACCCAGGGGGAAGCAGTTCTGTTGATGGATGCACACTCAGGACGGGTTTTGTATGAAAAAAACGGTCACCAGCGAATGTCACCAGCCAGTGTCACCAAGATAATGACCGGGTTGCTGGTAATAGAAAACGGCAACCTGAACCAGGCGGTTGAAATAAGCAAGAATGCCGCCGCCACCCCGGAGAGCTCCGTCTGGCTGGAAGAAGGCGAAATAATTACGGTGAGCCAGCTTCTCTATGCCTTGATGCTTAACTCTGCCAACGACGCATCGGTGGCCTTGGCAGAGAGTGTGGCCGGCAGTGTGGAGTCCTTTGTGGAATTAATGAACCGGCGCGCACGGGAGTTGGGCATGAATAATACCAACTTCCGCAACCCGCACGGGCTGGAAGAGGTTGGACACTATACCACTGCTTACGACCTGGCACTGGTCAGCCGGGAAGCTATGACCTACCAGGCCTTCTCCCGGATAGTTGCTACCAAAACCTACAAGATTCCCTGGGCCAATAATGATTACCAGCGTCTGCTTATCAACAAAAACCGCCTCCTGTGGCGGTATGATGGGGCCGTGGGAATTAAAACCGGGTATACCAAACAGGCGGGCAACTGCGTGGTCGGAGCAGCGCAAAAAGGCCCCTTAATGCTGATTGCCGTCTCTCTGAATTCACCAACCGTATATCCCGATCTGCAGGCCTTGTTCGACTACGGTTTTGCCAATTACCACCTCCTTACTGTTAAAGAGGCTGCCCAGTTATCAGTTGAGGTGCCGGTCATAAACGGTCAGGAGAAAACGGTTCCAGCCTTCCCCAAAACCGACTTGAAGGTGGCGGTTACTGAGGCCGAGGAATCGCGAACCTCTTATACGGTGCAAATCGACGATACGATAACGGCTCCGGTCAGCGAAGGGCAGGCTGTGGGTATCTGCAGGATCCATGTAGGTGACAAAGAAGCAGGGATTGTTGAACTGGTGGCCGGCACCTCGGTTGGCGAAAAACCGTTCCAGTGGGAACGGTTTATATCGGCGGCGGTTGAAGTCATCATTATTCTACTAAAAGCATTCCTGGTAATTTTCTGCATCCTGTATCTCATAAGAATCATCAACCTCAGACGGCGGAAAAGGCGGGTATACCGGAGATAAGATAATTGCCGGCCGCAGCTTACCTCCAATTTCCCAATAAAAAGACTGAACGTTGTGTAAGGATTATGGCGATGACAAGCAGTTTTTTGCATCGGGAATAACCCCGGCTTGTCTTCCTGGGTGGTCAATCTTGGTTTTTATAGGCGGCTATTTCCCTTCGCAGCCAATCGCACCAGTCATCAATGCCTTCCCCGGTACGACAAGAGACCGCAAAAATATCAATCTTACGGTTCAGCATTTGCACCCTTTCCTGCAGCAGATCAAGGTTAAAATCGGAGAGGCCCAGGTAGTCAAGCTTGTTTATAACCAGGGCATCGCAGACCGAGAACATGAGAGGATACTTCAGTACTTTATCATCCCCTTCAGGAACGCTCAAAATCATGGCCTTTCTCGCAGCCCCGGTGTCAAACTCAGCCGGACAAACCAGGTTCCCTACGTTTTCTATTATGAGGAAGTCAAACATCCTGAGGTCCATAGCCGCCAGGGCGGTTTCGATCATGGGAGCATCAAGATGGCAGGCGCCGCCGGTGCGGAGCTGTACCGCCGGTATTCCTTCCGCTATGATCTTCTCCGAATCAACCAGGGAGTCGATATCACCCTCGATAACCCCGAGCCGGAATTCATCCTTCAGACGTCTTATGGTTTCGATTATCAGGCTCGTTTTCCCGGAACCGGGAGCAGACATGAGGTTGAGCATAAATACTCCGTTATCCCGGAGTTTTTTTCTGATTTCATCGGCCAGGTTCTGATTGTCGGATAGGATCTCTTCCCGAATGTCGATTAAACGAATCTCCTTCACAGCCTCACCTTCACTTTCCGCCAGCTTATAACTGCCCATCTAGATGACCTTCAGTTCCTGCACCAGGAATTCCCGTCCTGAAACCAGGTCCACCTTATTGGTTCCACATTCCGGGCAGGAAAACCCGTCTCCGGCTTTAATGTTGACTACATATTCCGCTCCACAATCCTCACAGCAGAAGACGGCCGGGGTACGTCTTATCGTAATCTCCGCCCCCTCAGCAATGGTACCGCGGCTGAGATAATCAAAGTACCGCCGCAGCCACTCGTCAACAATATCGGTCATTTCGCCTATCTGCAGGGTTATCGCCACCACTTGTTTAGCCCGGTTCAGCTCTGCATGACGCAGAACCACCTTCAGCATTCCTTCAGTAACCGCCAGTTCATGCATGTTTATTTTCGCTCTTTCCTATCAGGATCTACTCCCGCCTTAGGCCGTCTCTCCAGCCGTGGATTCTCGGCCGGTTGGTGCACATACCTTAAGAGCCGTCATCCGGCTCCGCTTATTCCTGATTCAATCGAATGAAAGCTTCCAGCTTCCCTTTTTCTTTCAACGTCCGGTTGAAGAGATCCCTGCCCGTCGCCATTACCTCTGGAATGTCCAGGCGTCTTTCCAGGGTTAACGACTCCGTAGGGCAGGTGAAGACACACAGACCGCAGCCAATGCAGCGTTCTGCATGTAACCGCACCTTATCCTCATTCTCTTCAACCGCCGCCATCGGGCAGCGCTCAACACACAGGTGGCAGCCGATACACTCGTCAGGGGTATAGGTAACCACAAAGCTGGAGGTTGATATGGAATTGGGGTTGTTAAGCTCGGTGATCCCCCGCAGCAGAGTACAGCAGCAGCCGCAGCAGTTGCAGATTACGGTCAGCTTATCCCGGGAGTTGTTGATCGTGTGTACCAGTCCCTCCTCTGCTGCATATCGCAGGACTTTCAGCGCCTCTTCCCTGTCAATAAAGCGGGCCCGGTCCCGTTCCACCAGGAAGCGCGCCATGTCGTCAAAGGAGAGACAAACCTCCAGCGGTTTGTCACAGGCACCTTTACTGACCCTACAGGCGCAGTTGGTAAGGGAAATAGCCTCCGCCCGTGCAATCATATCGGAGACAATTTCATAGGGCACGACCTCGGAAGTCATGGTTATGGTCTCCTCCACCGGAACGACCCGCATCATCGGGGTGGGAGAACCGGCAAAAGAATCGCCCAAACCGTCTCGATGGTACTCCTCCCAGAGCATACCCAGTTCCTTGACGTGGGGATTTCGTTCCGGACGCATAAAGGGAAACTCGAATAGACCCGGGATAGTTGGCAGCAGGCAGTACCGGTTCTCGGACCCCGGTTTTTTCTTGGCAAAGATCAGCCCGCGGTCCGCCATCCCTTCCAACATGGTCGTGAGGGTGTCAGAGTCAATACCGGTCTTCTGGCTGATCCGGCTCACCGGCTGCAGGGTAAAAGTAAGATTAACGGCTACCTCCGCTTCTTCTGGTGAAAAGAGCATTCGCAGTATCTTATCAAATGAATCCGCGGCCGGCGCACCTGCCGGATGGGTGTCCAGCCTCTCCTGCAATCTTTTGTAGACGTCCACAGCTATACCTCCTTTGGGAGCAATTCCATGCCTATGATACTCTTTTCAAATAACCTTTTTCTTTTATTCTCTCGGGGTTGAGTCCTGCATTTGGTTAGCGGCCTTGATGGCAGGGAACAGATTGTGGTTCCCGGAACCGTTCCTGTTTTACTGTTCTGTACAGTACACCACTCCCACCGCACCGGGACCGACATGGGCTCCGATTACCGGGCCGATGGACAGCAACGGTACCTCCCGGTTATAAAAGCTGCTCAGCCGGGCGGCAATATCCCGGCCGTGTTCCTCATCGTTTATGTGATGAACCAACAGGTGTTTGAGCCCATAGGCTTTTACGTCATTATGCAGTTGAGCAAAGATTTTCTCGACCGCCTTGCGGGTACCTCTAACCTTGGCAAAAACATCGGTAACCCCATTGTTAACATAAAGAATCGGTCTGATCCGCAGTACCGAACCTATAAGGGCGGCAGCTCCTCCGATCCTGCCTCCTTTTATCAGGTAATCCAGGGTGGCCGGTACAAAATAGAAACGGACTCTATGCCTGATATGGTTGGCAATCTCCATCACTTCTTCCATGGTCCTGCCCGCCTGAGCCGCCCGGGCCGCTTCGACTACCTGCAGTCCTAACGCCATGCAGTTCGTTTTCGAATCCAGGATCTCGATCCGCGAATCAGGATACTCCTCCCGGATGATGTCCCTGGCAGTCAATGCCGATTCATAGGTGCCGCTCATCTGGGCGGAAATAAATATGCCCAGGACCTCATCGCCGCCGGCAACAATCTTCCTGAAGACTTCACAGATCTGTCCTATGGTTGGCTGCGACGAGGTAGGGATTATATTGTCTCGTTCGATCTTCTTGTAAAACTCGTCATACTCAATATCGGTCTCATCATAAGAGACCTCCGGAAAATGCACACTCAAATTAACAACCAGTATGCCCAGCTCATCCCTGGTGGCTTGATCGATATACGAAGTGCTATCGGTAACCAGCTTGACAGCCATACTTCCCCCCCTAAATATTAGTGATCATGCAAAGCCAGGACTCTGGGGGGAAACAGCACAACTACGGCTGCCAAACGGCCATGAAGATATAGTCCCCACCCCAATCAATACTATTATTCTACGTTAATAACCTCAAACTGCAAAGCATATATAAGAGAATCGGTTTTTGGTTCCTTGCGCCACTCACCTGATAGCGGCCGGCCGGGATTCGCTTTTCTCCCGCAGAAGTCTCATCCCGTTCAGCGTAACCAGGAGAGCGCTGCCCGTATCCGCAATAACAGCCAGCCATAAGGTCAGCCATCCGGGAATCACCAGCAGGAAAATGATCCCTTTTATCAATAAAGCCAGAGCAATGTTCTGTTTGATAATGCCTATTGTTCTCCGGCTTAACCTGATGGCAAAGGAAAGCTTGGTCAAATCGTCGGCCATCAGTGCAATATCAGCGGTTTCCAGAGCCGTGTCGGTTCCTGCCGTCCCCATAGCAATGCCCACGGTGGATAATGCCATCGCCGGAGCATCATTAATCCCATCTCCCACCATCGCAACCTTTCCGTATTCAGCAAGCAGTTCCCCGATCACAGCCACCTTGTCTTCCGGCAACAGATCGGCGCGGAAATCATCTATTCCCGCCTGGGAGGCTATGGCCCGGGCCGTATTCTCATTATCACCGGTCAGCATTACAATATGCTGGATACCGGATTCCTTGAGGTTCTTTACCGACGCCCGCGAGTTCTCCCGCAGCCCATCCGCCAATGCTATTACGCCCAGAATCCTTTCATCATCTCCCAGCAGCATGACGGTCTTGCCCTCGCCCTGCAGGCGGCCCAGGTCCTCCTCTACCTGCTTAAGATCTACAGCCTGCTCGATATAGAACCGGGGACTGCCAATCTGATAATGCGTTCCCCCCACAAAGGCCCGCGCGCCTTTGCCCGGCACGGCTGTAAAAGCTGATGCAGTTGGAACATCAACTCCCTGTTCCCGGGCGTACTCAACAATGGCCACCCCCAGAGGATGTTCCGATCGTTTTTCAATCGCGGCTGCCAATGACAAGAGTTCCTGACCGGTAAGGTCACCCCGGGGAATAAGATCTGTCACCCTGGGCCTGCCTTCGGTCAAGGTCCCGGTCTTATCGAAGGCAACCACCGCCAGGGAACCGGCTTCTTCCAGGTGAACGCCCCCCTTAAACAGGACCCCGTTCCTGGCGGCATTACCAATGGCGGATACTATGGAAACCGGCGTTGACAACACCAATGCACATGGACACGCCACCAGCAAAAGAGCCATGGCCTCATAAAACCACTTGACAAACGACTGACCCAAAGCCAGGGGCGGTACGATGGCAACCAGGGCCGCTGCCAACATCACCGCCGGGGTATAGTGCCTGGCAAACCTGTCGATAAACTGCTGGGATGGCGCCCGCTGTCCCTGGGCCTCCTCCACCATGTGAATTATCCGGGATATGGTGTTGTCCTCGGCTTTGCGGATCACCTCAATCTCCAGGGAGCCGTGTCCGTTGATAGTACCGGCAAAAATCGTATCTCCCGGTTTTTTCTCCACCGGGATGGATTCCCCGGTGATGGGAGCCTGGTTAACAGTGGAATAACCGGCGCAAACCCGGCCATCCATGGCAATCCTCTCTCCCGGTCGGACGATGATAACATCACCGATAAAAATCTCCTCTACCGGAAGTATGACTTCCTCTGTTCCCCGTCGAACCAAAGCCTGAACCGGCGTTATTTCCATCAATTCCCTGATGGAACTCCTGGTTTTATCCAGGGTATATCCCTGCAGGGCATTGCCCAGCGAGAAAAGAAACACCACTACTGCGGCTTCTGCAAATTCACCGATAACCGAAGCGCCGATGACAGCAATCGTCATCAGCATGTTCATATCAAATTCGCGGGTGTTGATGAGTACCGATATACCGTTTTTGGCCATCAGGTACCCTCCCATCAGAACCCCGGCCAAAAACAGTCCATTAACGGCGGTTTCCGGCAATCCCAGGCCATATCTCGCCAGGAACCCCAGAACCAGCATGGTAAATGAAATTATGGTGGGCCCAACATATTGATTGGTTCTCCAGTAAGAGGCCCGTTCCTTTTGCACATACTGCCCCTGAATCCCGCTCCCATAATTAACGGCGGCGGTTCCCACTCCCACCGATTGGGGAACCTGTACTTCCAGGCAGGCTGCACATTCCGCACCGTCCATACCGGCAGTTCTGAATTCCGCGTTCCTTAATCCCCTTTTCTCTTCTTCATCGTCACTGGCGTGGTAGCCCAGTTCCTTTACCTTGGCCACCAATTCATTAATGGTTATCCGGTCGGGGTTGTATTCCACCCTGAGCCTCCCCGCCGGAAAGGCTACGGCTGCACCAATGACCCCTGGCATGCGACTAACTGCCTTTTCCACTTTCGCAGCACAGTCCGGGCAGTCCATGCCGAAGACTGATATTTTAGCTGACAGCTTTGATTCCGTTTTTACCGCTGCCTCGGCCATATCCCATCCCTCTTCCTGTCAATCTATTCGGTAACATGCTCCAGTCCCTGCGCAAAGAGCTCTTCAATATGGCTGTCGTCCAGAGAATAGTAAACATTCTTGCCCTCACGGCGGAATTTGACCAGCTTCTGCGCGCGCAGGAGGCGCAACTGGTGTGAGACTGCCGACTCGGTAACCCCGATCAGAGCAGCCAGATCGCAGACACATAACTCCCGCGTAAGCAGCGCAAACAGGATCTTTACCCTGGTTGGATCCCCCAGGGCCTTGAACAGTTCGGCCAGTGACACCGCCACATCCTCGTCAAGCATCACCTGCCGCACTTCCGTGACCGCATCTTCATTCACACAGCTGACCTCGCACCTGACATACTGCTCACTCACTGCCATTCCCCCATTATACGTGCATATGAACCCAACTTCACCATGCAAACCTTAGTCTGTTCAGTCTCTTCTTTCAACATTTGATCATATGTTCATATATAATGTTATAGGATTCCCTGTGTTTTCGTCCAGACTTATTTTCGAGGAAGCGCAGGTTGCTGCGCCGCCCGGGGCAGGTATACGTAGGGTATTGTTGATATTTGGTATTTGAGCCGAGCAGATGAATCCACGTTCTTCAAGCGCTCAGTGGTGTGTTCCCTCCACCACGCGGATTCCCTTGGCCTCGATGCTCTTTTTAATCTGTTTCCGGTGAGGACATCTGGGGTAATCTCCCTCCAGCATCATACACGACGACAGGTGCACCACATCCAGGCCGTGTGGCTCAAGCCTCTCCACCAGGCGTGATACCCTTCTCCCCGGACAGCCTCCGCAGGTAAAAAAGCCAATTATCTCTGTGTTGTCTCCATAAGTTGAGAAATGGCAGTGTCTTTCATGGAAGGCCCGAAAACATGCTACTCCCGGGCAGACCTCCGCCACAATATCGCACCGCACCACCGCAATTCTGGTCGGTCGTTCCCCGGACGGCTTCTGTTTCTCAATAAATGATATATGACGTTCCCTGCCCGCCCGGACATCGTCGGCGGTGATTTCGTTTCTCCCACTCTTGCGCACCTGCTGCTCTACCGCCTTTTTGGCCATGCGTCGCACAAAGGCCGGGACCTTTTTCAGTTCCTCTTCCGCTTCGATAGTCCACTTCATCCTATCACCCCTGGTTTATTTGACAGCATTTAAGAGAAAGCTTTATTGATATTGTAGATGTACTTAATCCTATTTTAACCCGGCTCAGTAGCGATGACAACACCTGTTTTATTACCCCGGTCGGGGCAGGAATGAGAAATATTATTGTCGAAGATTTGCAGTACCTGTATCCACGCGAGATTAACTAGAAAGGTGTGATCTTTTGCCAAAAACCGAGCAGACTCCAAACGATCCGGTCTCCACGACTTCACCGGAGACAACAGTTAAGCGGTCTACTGTCTTTTTGGTCCTGGCCGTCTGGGTCCTCCTGGTGATTGGAGGTTATTACGTCGGCAAACTCTACATAGACCGTTCCATCCAGTCGGTCCACCAAACCAATGCAGTTCACATACAGACCATGCAAAACCAGCTTGATTCCATGGCCGGTGCCATCGAGGAGATTCAGCTTGCTCTTAGTAATGCTGACCAAACCCTGGCCACCTCCGGCATCACTCAGGAAAACCTGAACAAGAAGATTGAAGCTCTCGATAAACAGCTGCAACTGCTGGCGGAAAGCCTGGCAGTGCTGAAAGAGGCACCATAAATGCGGCAGGTGTTCTATTTACTCATAATACCTCTCTTCCTGCTGGCTCCTTTTATGGGACTGGGGGCATCCTTAGTTGGGTTCGACGAAAAGGCCCAGGCCCTCGCCCTTCCGGTTCAGGATATAAACAATGAAGTTAATTCCCTGGGTGAAAGCGTGTTCGCCCTGCGGGAAAGCGCCAGGGTAATGACTGATACCATCGTCGAACAGGAAAAAGAGTACCAGGAGCAGCAGAGAATACTACAGGAATTGGCCAGCCGCAGCCATGAGTACAAACAGGATTCAGACCAGATTTATGAGGAACGGATCCTGGCAATGCTGGGGCCACCGATAGACAGCTATCGTTCAAACCGGGTGGAAATCAAAGTCTTCAAGCTTGATGAGCTGGGGTACCGCGGTTACATAGCCAAGGTTAAACTGTTTGATCCCGGAGCGGTAAAAGTGGTCCTCGGAAAGGATACTCTGGGGCAGACCGAAACCACCAGCAGCGCAGTCGCCCGCACCGGTGCTATTCTGGGGATTAATGGCGGCGGTTTCTATTCGTCAGTTCAAGGCGGACGGACCCGCATTATGCCCATCGGTAATACTGTAATTGACGGAAAGCTCGTCAATCGCGACTTTAGCCCCTCCAACGGCGATGTCTTCTTTGCCGGGATCGACCGCAAGGGGAAAATGATCGGGGGCCGGTTTTACGATAAAGCGAGTCTTATGGGCCTTAACCCCTGGCAGGGAGTAAGTTTCCTCCCCATCCTGATAGAGAATGGACAGCCGCAGCCGGTGCCGAAGGAATGGAAGACCACCAAACAGCCGCGCACTATCATTGGCGAGTATGCCAACGGCGATTTTATAATGATTGTGGTGGATGGACGCCAATCGGATTGGAGTTCGGGAGTCACCCTGGAACGATTGCAGATAAAACTGGCAGAACTGGGAGTGAAGGAAGGATACAACCTGGATGGAGGAGGCTCCAGCACCTTTGTCTTTAACGGCAAGGTGTTAAATCGTCCCTCAGATGGGAGGGAACGCCCCGTAGCTACCAACATAGTAATTCTCCCGTGAGCCTTAACCACCGGGTCACATACACTATGACCGGATTTTCCGATTTCAATGATTCAGGACAGGATGGAGCAGTCCTGTCCTTCTCTTTCCTCCTTCCTCATTCATAGCGGAGCGCCTCAATTGGGTCCTGCTTGGCAGCGCGGTTGGCAGGGTATATCCCAAAGAATACACCCACCGTGATGGAGAACAACAAGGCCAGGATAATGGTCCCGAAGGATATAACGACTGGAATATCCATGGCCATGCAGACGATAACTGAGACCCCAACCCCCAGAAAGACCCCGATGAGACCGCCGGTCACGCTCAACACTACCGATTCAAGCAGGAACTGCCTCATTATGTCTTCTCTTTTCGCCCCCACGGCCATTCTGACGCCGATTTCCCGCGTCCTTTCCGTAATCGAAACCAGCATTATGTTCATAATGCCGATCCCGCCTACCAGGAGCGAGATCCCGGCAATGGCCCCGATTATCATGGTGATGATAGCCAGGACCTGATCAACGGCATCCATCTGCTGGCTCATGGTAACAAACTGGTAGGCTTTTGAATCCTTTACCTGTTGCCGTACCTCCAGTACCCTGATAGCTTTGCGGGCGGATTCCTCTACCAGGTCTTTGTGGGCGGCACTTCCGTATATCTCGTTAATCCTATCTTCGCTGTCGAACAGCTGAAAATGCAGTTTAATCGGCATATACACCATCGGGCTCTCCGGCCCAAACATACCCGACCCGGACTCGGCGACACCACAGACCACTACCGAAACCTGTTTTACCTTGATTTTCTTGCCCACCGCCATCCGAGCCGAGCCGAACAACTCCTCGGCCAGTCTCTGGTTGATGACTACCACCCGCCGGGCCACGGAATTATCAATGGAGCTGAAGAAGCGGCCTGCGGCCATTTTTATGTTTTGGATTTGGTTGTAATCGCTGTCTACACCATAGACGTAGGCTGACTGCTTCCGAGGTGAACCTTCCACCACCGTGTAGCCATATACCAGCGGCGACAGGGCTTCGATGCTCTCAACCGATTCCTTAATCGCCCGGCAGTCCTCCAGGGTGATACGGTATTTTTCGTAGTCGTCCTCGGTGGTGCCAATATAGACGGCAAATAGATTAGTCCCGATACCCTCCATCTCGTTCAGGATGCGGGCCTGTCCACCCTGACCTATCGTTACTACCAGTATGACCGACATTACACCGATGATGATGCCCAGCACAGTTAGGGCCGACCTCAGTCGGTTGGCCCATATGTTCTCCATGGCCATTCTAATCATTTCCCAGAGGTTCAAGGGCCGCCCTCCCCTGCTGACTATTCTCCAATGTCTTCCTGGCCTGCACCGGCTCTGCGATCACTTCCGACCTGACCAGGCGGCCGTCTCGAAAATGAACTACCTGCCGGGCATGGCGTGAAATCTCATGCTCATGGGTAACCAGAATCACTGTGACTCCCTGGTGGTTCAGGTCCTGGATAATAGCTATTATTTCCAATCCGGAGCGGGTATCAAGGTTTCCGGTAGGTTCATCGGCCAGGATAATATCGGGATTATTTACCAGGGCCCGGGCTATGGCCACCCGCTGGCGCTGACCCCCAGACAGTTCGTTGGGGCGGTGCAGGGCGTGATCGGCCAGTCCCACCTTATCCAATGCTTCCCAGGCTCGCTTTCGCCTTTCGCGGGGAGCGATTCCGGAATAAAGCATGGGGACCTCAACGTTGCGCAGAGCATCCATTCGCGGCAGAAGATTAAAGGTCTGAAAAACAAAACCAATTTTTCGGTTGCGGATGTGAGCCAATTCGTTCTCATCCAGGGTGTTAATGGGGATTCCCTCCAAATAATAGCTCCCGGAGGTGGCTCGGTCCAGACAGCCGAGAATATTCATAAGCGTAGATTTCCCCGAACCCGACGGTCCCATCACCGCCAGGAATTCACCCTTTTGTACCTCCAGGTTCACATCAGTGAGAGCCTGAACTCTTACAATTCCGGTATCATACACCTTGGTCAGGTGCTCAACTCTTATCATAGGATTCGAACCCTGCTGCCTTCTTCAAGATCCTGGGGTGGGTCGATCACCACCGTATCCCCCTTCTTAAGTCCGCCTTTTATCTGGATATTGAAGTTATCGTACATGCCCGTTTCCACCTTTTGTAGGTGGGCAGTATTGTCCCTGACCACGTAAACACACGGTTCATCGTCTTTTTCAAAGAGGGCTTCGTAAGGGATTACCAGAGCCTTTTCATCAACCTGGGTGGTAATCTCCAGATCCACACTGTAACCCGGCCGGAGCGGAGTCCCGGGGGGCAGGGATACAGTTACCGGCAGACCCGAGGTTTCAACCTCGTTTCTTATCTGATTAGCGGCCTCCAGGCCCACCCCGGTTATCTGCCCGGTGAACTCCCTGTCCGGAATGGCACTACCGGTAATCACCACGTTCTGCCCGGTTTTGATGTACAGTGCATCGGCCTCGTTAATTTTCGCGACAATCTCCAGATTGTCGATACTGCCAACGGTTACCAGGATCGTATTGGGCATGATCATGTCCCCCTCCCGGACGCCGATGGATAATACCTGACCGGCTGTCTCCGCTTTCAAGCCCTCCTGTCCCATCTGGCTCTCCAGGAGTGCCAAATTGGCCCGAGCACTGTCAACCGCAGCTTCAAGCCCCTGCAGCGCAGCCGATGCACTGGCGCGGACCGCATCCAGCAGAGCTGCGGCTTTCCGAAAACGGCTTTCCGCAGCCGTATATTGTGACTGGATCTCCTGCAGGCTCTCCAGTGATATGGCACCTTCCCGATAAAGCACCTGATTGCGCTTAAGCCTGTCTTCAGCCAACCGGTAACTTGCTTCGGCTTCAGCATAAGCCGATTCGGCATCTATCAGTTCCAGGCTTTTACCACCCGCCCGGGCCTGGGCCAGATCCGACTCCGCTCTGGCCAGGGCCGCACGGGCCTGGGCCAGCCGCTGGGGTCCATCCGGGATGTTCAGTTCCATCAGCAGTTGACCGGGCTGAACCTCCTGTCCCAGCTTCACATGAATCTTTTTTACGGTACCGGTCACCTGGCTGTAGATTACACTTTTATCAACCGCCATTACTCTCCCGGACGCCAAAACCGTCTGCACCATTTTTTGTTCGGTTACCTTCGCCGTCTGAACTTTGATAACATCCCGGTTCATCACCCGGTAGATGTTCAGCCCTACCACCAGAGCAATCAGGAGTAAAACTCCGCTAATAATCAGATTTCTTCTGGTAAATACCTTCTTGCGGTTGCCTGTTGCATCTGCCAAAACCATTACTCCTCTTTCAGCATATATTAGGTATTCCCTTTCCAGCTTGACCCACCGGGAGGTAATGTGCTACGACACGACACTGCCCGGGCAGGTCACACCATGCCCCCGGACACTTACATTCCCGCAAGGTTGCCGAATTTTGAACTAAAGTAAGCCACCACAACGATGTAAGCCAGCCAGATCCCGAAAACATAGGGGGCGGTGTTTCTAAATTCCTTTTTCATAACTACGGCGCCGCCCAGTGAAAGAAGAACCAATCCCCACAGAGTGAAGAAGTCCATCATGGTAAGCAGAACAAACCAGAAACCGGATTCTATTGAAGGAGGCAAAAATAACGCCAGGCTCGTTTTAACGCTCATCATCAAATCGAAACCGCCGATCTTCACCAGCACGCTCTTGATGACCCCGCCCAAAAAAGGCGGTATCCAGGCAAAAAAGGATACTGCATAGAGCTGCTTAAAGGTGGCCTCCCCCACCGTGAATTGTTTAACCAGCCACAGGAGTACCGCCTGAACCAGCCAGATCAGAGGCGGCATCAGGGCCGACCCCGCAATGACGCTGACCTTGGTCCAGGTCAGTGTAGCATTCAACATTTCAGTGGGTATGGTCTCGCCGGTGCTTTCCAGAGCCGATTTGGTATAGGCAATGGTCTCTGGGATAATCAGCCAGGCCAGCAGCACATTGACTGCAATCACCAGCAATGCCGGCGCCAGTATCCGGGTATCCTCCCCAATTAATCTAAACGTCGGGGCAGGATTTACAATTACTCCCCACAGCTTTCTTCCAGCGTTCAGATTTTGGTCTTCCACCACCAACCCTCCTTCCCCAACTAATATTAGGTATTCGGTACTGCTCCTTTCGTTCCTTCATGAGGCTTGTTTTTTCCAGCACATAACAATCATCTTTCCAAGCAAACTAAGGGTATGCCGAAAAAGCAGTTTTCAGTACTGGTTATTGCCGCCACCTATATCGGAACCGTAGTCGGTGCCGGTTTTGCCTCCGGACAGGAAGTCTTGCAGTTTTTTGGTTATTTTGGAAGGGCCGGCCTGGCGGGACTGGCAATTACGGCGGTTCTGCTCTCTGCCTTCGGGTATATGATAATGGAACTAGGAAGAAGACTGCAGGCCGAATCCCACCTTCCGGTAATCCGTTATGCGGGAGGCAGGTGGATCGGCAGCCTATTGGACTGGGTGACCACAGCCTTTCTCTTTGGCGGCCTGGTAACCATGGGAGCCGGTGCCGGCGCCATATTCAGCGAGCAGTTCGGACTCCCTTTTATCTGGGGCAGCGTTATAATGATTGGTGCTTCGTTGTTCACGGTTCTCTTTGGCATAAGCGGCGTAGTGAGGTCCATCAGCCTCGTTGTGCCTCTCCTGTTGGCGGCAGTTTTTGGGGTGGCTGTCTATACCATAGCAACCGATTTCCCGGCTTTACTGGCCACGCTCCGCAGCTACTCGGAACCGTCCAGAGCCCCGCTTCCTTACTGGCCTTTAACCACCATCCTTTACACCTCATATAATCTGGTACTGGCGATTGCGATTTTGGCTCCACTGGGAGCTGTAACCGGTCCCAACCGTCTAAAAACCGGGGCCATCCTTGGAGGAATCGGTTTGGGAATAGGAGCAACTCTTATCAATCTGGCCATCCTTACCCATATCGGACGAGCTGCCGCCTACGAGATACCGATGATCATGGTGGCGGGAACCGTTTCGCCCCTGGTCAAAACCGTTTATACCCTGATATTACTGGCCGAGGTTTATACTACCGCCGTGGGAAGCCTCTATGGTTTTGTCGCCCGCCTCAGTAAACAGGATTCACCAAAATACAGGTATTTAACAAGCGGAGCGGGCATCCTGGCCCTGGGGCTCTCCCAGTTCGGTTTTTCCAACCTGGTTGGAACCCTCTTTCCCGCCGTTGGTTTCGCCGGCTTATTGATGCTGGCGGCTCTTGCTCTCATCTTTGCCCGAGAAAAGATCGGAAAATTCCGCTTGCGTACAGTTAAGCCCGTACAGCCGAGTCCATCGCTATTCTTCCACTTGGCGGAGGAAATAACTGAACCCGGTGACGACAAAGACGATGACAAGGACATCCCGGATTAGACATACCATTCAGCCGCCCGGACTGCTGCCGATCCTGCCCATCAACGCCAACCCCGCGGCGGGGGAGTACCAGGGGTGCCAGGGGTGCCAGGGCGACGGTTCTCGTGACACCTTTTCTGGGTGTCAGGAACCCCACGGCGGTAATATGATATGATGACATATTCGATAGACTACAGCATACCGTGTGATCGTGAATCAGGCCGGTGATATAACCACTTGAGATAACCATCACAGGTAATCACGGGTTCCGGTTGTTCCAACAGCGGTCTCAGTCCCTTCGGTAAGTTCCCCTTACCCCCGATTAAGACATCCTCGGGGGATTGTTTTTGGCTGAATTATTGTTTACGATATACTACATAGTGTTAATTACAATTCGTGATATGAGGTTGACCGTTGAGTTTCAAGGAGATCGGCAGTAAGATTCAACAGGCCCGGGAAGCAAAGGGCCTAAGTCAGAAGCAGTTGGCCCGTCTGGTGGGCTGCTCACAATCAGCTCTGTCCAATTATGAGAAGGGCAAGCGGCGGCTCTATCTTTCCCAGCTGGAAGCTATAGCTGAAGCCCTGAACATGCCGCTCGATTACTTCGTAGAACCGAAAACGTCGCCTTATGCTGCCGAGGTGAACAATGAGGACAAGGAAGTACTTCGTCTGTTGAATGAAATCTATACCCTCACACCCGATGAACGCCAAGATGTTGCTGACTTTATAATGTATATTCGCTGGCGGCGCTACAAGGGGGGAAATCAATGATCAGCTTCGATCTCACCAGAGAGCAGAGACGGATAGTTGAAAAAACTCGGGACCTGGTCCGAGAGGAAATATTACCTCGATCACTGGAGATTGATGCCCAGGGCGACGAGCGATTTGACTGGTCGTTCGCGGCACTACTGGCAAAACATAACCTCTTATGTCCTACCATTCCCAAGGAATACGGTGGACTAGGCCTCAACCACCTTACAACCGCACTCCTGATTGAAGAGATTGCCCTGGGATGTGCCGGTGTCGCCACGGTATTGAATGCCAATATACATGCGGCCAGCCCTATCGTTCTGGCCGGCACCAGGGAACAGAAGGAAGCTTTTCTTCCGCTCCTTACCACGTCAGAACCGGTTTTGGCCGCCTTTGCGCTCACCGAACCGGAAGCGGGTTCGGATGTTGGAGCCATATCCAGTCTCGCGGAATCTGATGGGGACGAGTATGTAATCACCGGTTCCAAGGATTATGTCTTGAACGCCTCGGTAGCTTCTTTTTTTACCGTGTTTGCCTGTGTCACCCCGATTCGTAATCGTGCTTCACTCCGCGCTTTTATCATCCCGGCTTCGGCTCCGGGTCTGTCCCCGGGTACGGTGAAAAACAAGATCGGCATCCGGTATGCCAATACCTCCGAAGTGTTTTTGGATCAAGTCAGAGTTTCTGTGGATAACATGGTCGGAGGAAACCGCTCCGGCAGCGGGTATCTTCTGCTCACCCAGACCCTGGACCGCGGCCGAGCTCTGGTAGGTGCGGTGGCGGTGGGTATTGCCCAGGCAGCCTACAACCTGGCCCTCAACCATGCGCGAACCAGAATACAGTTTGGCAAGCCTATTATGAAAAACCAGGCCGTATCCTTTGCATTGGCGGAAATGGCGACCAAGATTGAACTGGCTCGGCTGATGACCTGGAAAGCCTGCTGGCTGATTGACCGGGACCATGATCACACTGCCGCCTCCTCCATGGCCAAATGGTATGGCAGTGATGTAGCCCTGGAAGTGACATCCAAGGCGGTCGAAATCCTGGGTGCGAGCGGTTATATGGCCAACACCTTTGCTGATAAATACTTCCGCGATGCCCGGGTATTGGCTACCGTCGAGGGAACAAACAACATCCAGAAGGCCATCATTGCTTCGCTACTTTGAACGGCGGAAGCATGGCAATTGAAAAACGGCGGTTCCAGGTCACCCGGTTGGATTATTCAGAACAACGACCAAACCATCGACCAACCTCCAAGGGCCCCCTCACCCCTGCTCATCTAGCAAACCCTCTAATTGAGTCTATTGGCTGCAGCACCCGTTTAAGAATTCTTTGGCTTTCCAGCAGTGTTTCCTGATAATCCCGCGGAATGGCGCAGAAACTTTAAAAATAAATTACCTGTTTTGATTTCAATATGATATCATTAAGATATAATATTAAATGGTGGGAGAGGAGAATGTGAGAGAACGTTTGGCGTTCAAAATCAATGGTTTCCTCGGGATATTTCTTATCCTGCTTCTGTTTCTAGCCGCGGGGTGGCTCTTTTTCAACCTGCATTTCGTTTGGGGAGTCCTACTGGTCGTTATTGCTTCCATTCTATGCAGCGGCATATCTATTGTTCAGCCGAATGAAGCCAAGGTTATTACCTTTTTCGGCCGTTACGTCGGTTCCATCAAGGATGCGGGCCTGTGGCTTACCATCCCGGTTACCATGCGGAAGAAGGTTACCCTGCGGGTTCGCAATTTCAACAGCAAAATGCTGAAAGTCAATGATGTTGAAGGCAACCCGATCGAGATTGCGGCGGTTATCGTGTTCAGAGTGGTTGATTCCGCCAAGGCCATTTTTGATGTTGATGATTACTATACCTTTGTGGAGATTCAGAGTGAAACCGCTCTTCGCCACGTCGCCACCAAATACCCCTATGATAATTTCAATGATGAAGGCTACTCCCTGAGGGGCAACGCCGAAGAGGTTGCTAAC
>LFRU01000061.1:79483-85536 GCA_001512495.1 Syntrophothermus sp. DTU052
GCCTACGCGACGGAGATTGCCGGGGCTATGCTGCAGCGCCAGCAGGCGGCAGCCATTCTGGCAGCCCGCAGGATCATTGTAGAGGGCGCGGTGGGGATGTCCCAGATGGCGATCGGCCGCCTTCAGGAGGATGGTACCGTAGAATTGGATGAAGAAAGAAAGGTGGCCATGATTAATAACCTCCTGGTAGCCATCGTCTCGGATCGGGCGGCGCAACCAGTCATTAACACCGGTAGTCTTTATTAATTAATTGGGATGCTGTTGACATGGCAAAGAAAAAAAGCTTTCCTCTCCGGATTAATCCTGAATTATACGAGGTTATTGAACGTTGGGCGGCCGATGAGTTTCGCAGCGTGAACTCGCAGATTGAGTTTATCCTACGCAATGCGGCTTTTAAGGCCGGCCGCCTGCCTAAGGCCAAACCGGGGAATAAGGAGAAAGATCCTCTGCAGGATTAGAAGATGTGGAAGAACCAGGTAAGACAATAAAGGTCCCTTCACATGGGGCCTTTTTCTTTTTCTTTGCCATTATCAGATAGATGGTGTCAACAGAACCGTCCCCGTGACACCCCCGTGACACCCCTGCGCTAGCTGGGCTGCCGGCCGATTTTCCTCAAGCGCTGGTAGCGCCGCTCAACCAAATCAGCCGGGTCCTGGTCTAGTAGCTCCCGGAGGTTGAATCTGATTCTCTCCTCCACCGCCTGATAGGTCTTTTGCGGGTTGCGGTGCGCACCTTCCAGGGGCTCAGGGATTATCTCATCAATTATTCCCAGGTTCAGCAGATCCGGTGCGGTCATTTTCAATTTCTCCGCCATCTCTTCGGAGCGATTGGCATCATTTAACAGGATGGAGGCACACCCGTAGGGTGAAATAACCGAATAGACAGCATAGGACAACATCAAAACCCGGTCGGCCACTCCCAGGGCCAGAGCTCCGCCGCTGCCGCCCTCGCCGATTACCAGACTGATAATCGGTATGCGAAGGCTTGACATCCGAGCCAGGTTCCGGGAAATGGCCCAGGCCTGCCCCCGTTCCTCGGCTCCGGTTCCGGGGTAGGCTCCCGGGGTATCAATAAAGCAGATCAGCGGGCGCCCGAACTTCTCAGCCTGCTCCATAAGACGATAGGCTTTGCGGTAGCCTTCCGGGTGGGCCATCCCGAAATTACGGCGTAGGTTCTCATTGGTATCTTTGCCCTTCTGGTGGCCCAGCACCGTCACCGGGATTTCATCGAACCAGGCCAATCCCCCCACAACCGCGGAGTCATCAGCGTAGCAGCGATCCCCGTGTAATTCAATAAAATCCTGGAAAATCGCATTTATGTAATCCAGGGTGAACGGGCGTTCCTGATGACGTGCCATCTGATATATCTGCCAGGCAGTAAGGTTGTTGTACCTTTCAGCCTGTAAGACCCCCATCCTGTTCTCCAGAGCCTCGAGCTCCGAATTCAGATTAATGTTCTTCTGCAAGGCCAGTGCTTTTAACTCTTCCACCTTGTTTTTCAACTCCAGGTAGTCTTTTTCAAATTCTAACGGCCGAGTATAATTCACATTGCTCTCCCCTTGTGAAACCGTAACAGTTTATACAGAAACCCCTTCAATTCCTCCCGGTTGATAATCAGGTCAATCATACCGTGATCCAGGAGAAACTCGGATTTTTGAAAACTTGATGGCAGTTTCTGCCGTATGGTCTGTTCTATAACCCGGGCTCCGGCAAATCCGATAGTAGCACCGGGTTCAGCCAGCACAATATCTGCCAGGGAGGCAAAGCTGGCGGTTACTCCTCCAGTGGTGGGATGAGTCAGTACCGATATATAAAGGAGACCGCTCTGCGAAAACCGCTCCACCGCAGCGCTGGTCTTGGCCATCTGTAGGAGCGACACCATGCCCTCCTGCATACGAGCGCCACCGGAGGCGGTAAATATAACGACCGGGAGCTTGTATTCCCTGGCGGTTTCAAAGGCCCTGGTAATCTTTTCTCCAACGGCCAGGCCCATGCTGCCCATCATAAAGCGGCCGTCCATAACCCCGATTACCACCTCCTGGCCGTACACTGCTCCCATGCCGGTAACCACTGCTTCTTTAAGCCCGGTATCCTGCCGAGCGGATTCAAGCTTCTCCACGTAGCCCGGGAAGCCCAGTGGATCACCGGAAACTATCTGAGCATCGAGCTCCACAAAGCTGTCTTCATCGGTTATAAGCCGTACCCTCTCCCAGACCCCCAGAGGAAAATGGTACCCGCAATCCGGGCACACCATCAAACGCCTGGCGTCATCCTCAACCGGAGGCGGGCTCCCACACCCGGGGCACCTCTCTCCGTCCGCAGTTTGAACACCAGGCTCCCATCGCGGTTTAACCGTGGCATATTTAGTTCTTGATTTGAAACCAAGCCTGTCTTTGATCATCTAAAACACCTGCCCCTCAGCCCGCAATTCATTCACCGGCCGTCTTCTCCAGGGCAAACATGAACTCCCCCTCAGCAACCAGATCACCATCCACCAGGGCCCGGCCGGATGCCTTGCCGAAGCGGCCGGTCATTCGAAGGAGTTCCACCTCCAGACGGAGCTGATCACCGGGGAGCACCATCCGGCGGAACTTCACTCCATCAATACCGGCAAAGTACGCGATTCGGTTCCGGTATTCGTCCAGACTCAAAATAGTGCAGGCTCCTACCTGAGCCAGTGCTTCCAGTATCAGCACTCCCGGCATAATAGGATTATCCGGAAAGTGACCCTGAAAGAAGGATTCACCAGCCGATACGTTTTTGATCCCCACCGCTCTCCTGCCCGGCTCCATCTCAATTATCCTGTCCACCAACAAGAGAGGATAGCGATGGGGAATGATATCCTGTATCTCTCTGCTGTTCAACATGTTCATCACCTAATTATGTTCATACTTACGCACCACCAGGGCGGCGTTATGCCCGCCGAAGCCCAGCGAATCTGACACTGCTATCCTTACCTTCCGCCGCCGCGCCTGGTTGGGGACGTAGTCCAGGTCACAGGCGGGATCGGGGGTTCTGTAGTTGATGGTGGGCGGTATAATGTCATACTGGCAGGCCAGTACCGCCGCTATAAACTCAACCGCACCTGCTGCTCCCAGCATATGACCGGTAACACCCTTGGTAGAACTTATGGCTACCTGATGCGCATTTATTCCCCAGACCTTCTTTATCGCCAGGGTCTCCATGGCATCATTAATCTCGGTACCGGTCCCATGGGCATTGATGTAGTCCACTTCCTGCGGGAGTACCCCCGCATCATCCAGGACCATGGCCAGAGCGCGGGCCGCACCTGCTCCTTCGGGATCCGGCTGGACCACGTGATAGGCATCGGCGGTGGTACTGTATCCTATAATCTCAGCATACACCCGGGCTCCCCTTTCCAGGGCATGTTGCAGTTCTTCCAGGACTATAACTCCGGAACCCTCACCCATCACAAAACCATCACGTTCGAGATCGAAAGGCCGGCTGGCACGGGATGGATCATCATTGCGGGTCGACATAGCTTTCATGGCGCAGAACCCCGACATACCAAGGGGGGTTATCGAGGCTTCGGTCCCGCCTGCAATCATAGCTATCGCCTCCCCCCGCTGTATAAAACGAAAGGCCTCGCCGATGCAGTTGGTCCCGGTGGCACAGGCTGTAACCGTACATCCATTCGGTCCCCGGGCTCCGGTCATGATGGAAATCTGACCGGATGCCATATTGGTAATCATCATGGGAACCAGGAACGGGCTGACTCCCGAACACCCTCTTGCCATCAGGACTTCATGCTGGTTTTCCATAGTTTCCAGACCGCCAATGCCGGATCCCACCCATACCCCGATTTGAGGGGCGTTCCCGGGATGCACTGCCAGACCCGAATCCTCCAGGGCTATTCTGGCCGCGGCGCAGGCAAATTGCACAAACCGGTCCATGCGCCGGGAATCCTTCCGGCTCATGTAATCGGTGGGATTAAAGTCCAAAACTTGGGCGGCAATCCGGGTAGGATATTGAGAGACATCAAACCGCTCAATGGGTCGAATACCACTTTTTCCTGCAATCAGGTTTTCCCAGAAGGTGGCGACATCATTACCCACCGGGCTGATTACACCCATACCGGTGACAACCACTCTTCTCTTTTCCATCGAGGTTCACCTCTACTTTTCCTGCAAGCGCTTTTCCAGATACTCAACCACATCCTTTACGGTTTTCAGGTCATCGAACGCTGATTCCGGGATCTGCAGACCGAATTTGTCTTCCAACTGCATCACCATCTCCACGATATCCAGGGAATCAGCCTCCAGATCCTCGACTAGTTTGGACTCATGCTTGATGTCCTCTGGCGGGACATCAAGGATCTCAACGATAACCTCCTTTACACTATCAAACACTGACACTAGACATTACCTCCTTGGTAATTTTCATTATGATTTGTTTTCCGGGTTATTTCCGGGTCGTCCAGCCTCACCCAGCTTTTTCATGACCTGGGCCAGAGTGCCCGGGTCCTCAACGCTGCCGATAAGGTGATGGCGGGATGTTTTTTTGACCAGACCGGACAGTGTCCTGCCGGGGCCGGCTTCTATAAAATAATCCACCCGTGACGACATGTATTCTATTGACTGCTGCCATCTAACCGGGCGGTACAGTTGTTCCACCAGCCTCTGTTCCAGTTCTTCGCAATCAAGTTCGCGAGCCGTGACATTGCTGATGACCGGAAAAGACATCTCCCCCCATTCAACTTTCCGTATCTCCGTGCGGAGTTCTTCAGCAGCCTCTGCCATCAACCGGGAATGCGAGGGTACGCTTACCTTCAGCGGCACAAAACGTCCGCCAGCCTTCTGCAGATACCTTCCGGCTTCCAGCACCGCCGCCTTTTCTCCGGATATGACCATCTGCCCTGGACAGTTGTAATTGGCTATACCAACCTCCCCTGCACTACCCGCCTTCTTACAGGCCTCCTCCACCACCTCGTCCGCCAGCCCCAGAACGGCTGCCATCATGCCCCGTCCTTCGGGCACGGCCTCCTGCATAATCTTTGCGCGCCCGGCCACCAGGCGGACGCCGGTTTCAAGATCGATGGCCCCTGCCGCCACCAAGGCGCTGTATTCTCCCAGGCTTAATCCCGCCGCTATTTCGGCATTGACCCCTTTCTGTTTCAGCACCTCCCAAACAGCTATGCTGACGGTCAGCACCGCCGGCTGTGTTATCTCGGTTCGGTCCAGGTCAGGCTGTTCACCGGCAAAACAGATGCGGCTCAGTTTAACCCCCAAAGCATCGTCAGCCCGCTGGAATACCTCGCGTGCCACCGCAAATTCCCGGGCCAAATCCCTGCCCATCCCTATGTACTGTGCTCCCTGACCGGGGAATAATATGGCTAGTCTAAGCACTGATTCACCCCCAGGCTATTTCTTAGCAGAGCCTCGGCCTCCCGCACCACTTCGGACACTATTTCATGAGCCGGTTGAACCCGGTTGACCAAACCGGCGACCTGTCCGGCCAGGATGGAGCCGTGTTCAATATCCCCCCGTAGCGCCGCGTCCGGGTACCTGCCCGCACCCAACCGCTCAAGCTCGCCCGCGCTCAAACCGGCTCGCTCCTGCTCCAGATAATACCGAACAAAGCGGTTGCGTATAGCTCTAACCGGATGGGGGGTAGTGATTCCGCAGACCTCGGTATCCCGGTCCCTTGCTTTAACAACCTTCTCCTTGTAAGCAGGGTGGGCCGAACACTCTTCAGCGCAGATAAACCGGGTTCCCATCTGTACCCCTTCCGCCCCCAGAGCCAGGGCGGCTACCAATCCCCGTCCATCCGCAATACCTCCGGCTGCGATGACGGGAATATCTACAGCATCAGCCACCATCGGAACCAAGCACATGGTGGTCATCTCCCCCACATGCCCCCCCGACTCCATACCTTCGGCGATTACCGCATCAGCGCCCTGACGGGCCAGCCTTCGGGCCAAGGCTACTGAAGCCACCACCGGGATCACCTTTATGCCCCGTTCCTTGAAGCGCGGCATGTACCTGCCCGGATTGCCGGCTCCGGTGGTGACCACCGGTATGTTTTCACGCAAGA
>LFRU01000045.1 GCA_001512495.1 Syntrophothermus sp. DTU052
CCTTGTTGAGGTCTCATTTCTCTTCTTGACCTCTTTTTACCTACTTAAACTTTACAGTGCCAGCTGATGGCGAATGAATACGATAACATTAGATATAGCCCAAACAGTGTTTAAAACATTGCTTGAATTCTTGCCGGCGGGAGAGGATCGATTTGAATTCGCTTTATATAAATGAACCGCTGCATCTGGGTTTGGATGTAGGTTCAACCACGGTCAAGCTGGTAGTATTGGACAGCGATAACCGGCCTGTATATAAGAATTATGAAAGACATCACGCGGATATCCGCAGCACCTTGAAATCGCTTCTCAGTGAAGCCTTTGCTCACATTGGAAATCAACCGCTGACGGCTATGGTAACCGGCTCAGCCGGGCTCTCTGTATCCCAACTGCTGAGCATTGATTTCATCCAGGAAGTTATTTCCTGCCAGCAGGCGGTTGAGACTTTTATTCCCCAGACTGATGTGGCCATCGAACTGGGGGGCGAGGATGCCAAGATTACTTACTTCACCGACGGGGTCGATCAGCGTATGAACGGTATCTGTGCCGGGGGTACCGGTGCCTTTATCGACCAGATGGCGGCCCTGCTGCAGACCGACGCCGCCGGTTTGAATGAACTGGCCTCCCGTTACCGGATTATTTACCCTATCGCCGCCCGCTGCGGTGTCTTTGCCAAAAGCGATATCCAGCCTCTGCTCAATCAGGGCGCAGCTCGGGAGGATATTGCCGCCTCGGTCTTCCAATCAGTCGTCAACCAGACCATAAGCGGACTGGCCTGCGGGAAACCGATTCGAGGCCGGGTAGCTTTCCTGGGCGGACCGCTCCATTACCTCCCGGAACTGAGAAAAAGGTTCCGGGAAACCTTGAAGCTAACGGATGAGACGGCGGTCATCCCTGAAAACGGGCACTACTTCGTGGCCATGGGTGCGGCTCTGGCCTCGAAAAATCTTCCTGCCACCGGTTTTCAGGACCTAATCGACCGCTTGCCTTCACTGGACCAGGAAAGGGAACCGGAGATTCAAAGGCTGGCGCCTCTCTTTTCCGGCCCCGGAGATTTGGAGAATTTCAGGCGCCGGCATAGCCGACATAAGGTTGAGCGCGGTAACCTCGTAACCTATACCGGTCCGTGTTTCCTGGGAATTGATGCCGGATCTACAACCACCAAAGCCACCTTGATAGACCAAGAGGGGCGGCTCTTGTATTCATATTATGACAGCAACCATGGCAGCCCCATCCAATCGGCGGTAAAGATCTTGAAAGACCTGTATTCTCAACTGCCGGACGGTGCCATCATCGTCAATTCCGCGGTTACCGGTTATGGTGAGGGTCTGATCAAGGCCGGACTACGGGTGGACCTGGGAGAAATCGAAACTATCGCCCACTTTACAGCGGCGGAATACTTTTACCCCGGGGTTGATTTCATACTTGATATCGGCGGCCAGGACATGAAATGTATGACGGTCAGGGACGGGGTGATTGAAAGCATAATGCTGAATGAGGCCTGTTCCTCCGGGTGTGGTTCCTTCATTGAGACCCTTGCCCACTCCCTCAGCCTCAGTGTTGATGAGTTTGCCGACCGGGCTCTGTCCGCGGCTTCACCGGTAGATCTGGGCTCCAGGTGTACCGTTTTCATGAACTCCCGGATAAAACAAGCACAGAAAGAAGGAGCTACCGTCGGGGATATCTCGGCGGGACTCTCCTATTCGGTGATCAAAAATGCACTCTTCAAAGTAATAAAGATACGTGATCCCCGGGACCTGGGAGAAAAAATTGTTGTACAGGGGGGCACCTTTCATAACGAAGCCGTCTTGCGTGCTTTTGAACTCATAACCGGCCGGGAGACCTTAAGGCCGGATATTGCAGGTTTGATGGGGGCTTTTGGTGCCGCCTTAATCGCCCGCAACAAGTATCAACCCGGTTGCCGGAGTACCCTCATATCAGCCTCGGCCCTGGAAAGCTTTGACTTCAAGTCCACCACCCGCCGGTGCGGTGGCTGTACCAACAACTGCCTGTTGACAGTAAACCGTTTCCAGGACGGGCAGAGGTTCATCTCCGGCAATCGCTGTGAGAAACCCCTGGGCCACGAAGAGAAAAACAAAGATGTGCCCAACCTCTTTGCCTATAAATATAATCGCCTGTTTGATTATGAACCCCTACCCCCGGATAAAGCCTACCGGGGGGTTATTGGAATACCTCGGGTGTTAAACATGTACGAAAACTACCCGTTCTGGTTTACATTCTTTACCCAACTGGGATTCAGGGTGGTACTCTCTCCGCCCTCATCCCAGGCCATCTATGAACTGGGGAGTGAAACCATACCCTCGGAATCGGCGTGTTATCCGGCCAAGCTGGTACACGGGCACATTGCCTGGTTGGTCGGCCGGGGCATAAAGACCATCTTCTATCCCTGTATAACCTACGAGAGGAAGGAACAGGCAGAAGCCCCTAACCACTTTAATTGTCCCATGGTGATATCCTACCCCGAAGTGGCAGAGACGAACATGGAAATGATACGGGAAAACCAGGTCACGTTCCTGTGTCCTTTCCTCCCCTACTATCACCGGTCGCGCCTGGCCCAGCGGCTTTATGAAGAGCTAAAGATACTCAATATCGGGAAAGCCGAGATAAAAAAAGCGGTTCAGGCCGCCTGGGAAGAAGACGAGCGTTTCAAGAATGATATCCGCCGGCAGGGGCAACAGGTGCTGGATTACCTGAAAGCAAACCGTAAAAAGGGTGTGGTTCTGGCCGGCAGGCCGTACCATTTGGACCCTGGAATCAACCACGGGATCCCCGAGGTGTTCATCGCCAACGGGGTGGCGGTTCTGACTGAGGACTCGGTGGCTCATCTGGGAGCGGTGGAGAGGCCCCTGCGGGTTGTCGATCAGTGGGCATACCATTCTCGGCTGTATGCCGCAGCCAGCCTGGTGGCAGTCGAACCGGATCTGGAACTGGTTCAGCTCAACTCCTTTGGCTGTGGCCTGGATGCCATAACCACCGACCAGGTCCAGGAGATTCTCAACCGCCACAATCGCCTTTATACTGTGCTTAAGATTGATGAGGTCAGCAACCTGGGAGCTGCCCGGATCAGAATTCGCTCGATGCTGGCAGCGGTTGAGGAACGCGATCGTTTGGGTATCAAACCCCAGAAACTCTATCCCGGTTTTCAGCGCAAGATTTTTACCAAAGAAATGAAGAAAAACCACGTTTTGTTGTGCCCGCAGATGGCCCCGCTGCATCTCGATCTGGAAGCCGCCGCCTTCCAATCGGAGGGATATGATGTGGTCCTGCTCTCCAGAGTGGAACGAGAGGATGTTGAGGTAGGCCTGAAGTACGTAAACAATGATGCCTGTTACCCCGCCATCATGGTAATCGGGCAGTTGATCAACGCGCTGCAATCAGGAAAGTATGACCTTGATAATACCACGGTTCTGATGAGTCAGACCGGTGGCGGGTGTCGGGCGACCAACTATATCAGCCTGCTGCGCAAGGCTCTGCAGGAATCCGGATTCGGCCATGTTCCAGTCCTCTCCATCAATATGGCAGGGATCGAAAAAAACCCGGGATTCAAAATTACCGCCAGTCTGATGAAGAAGGCGGTAATGGCCCTGGTCTATGCTGACCTGCTGGCGCGGGTCCTCTACCGGGTACGGCCCTATGAAAAAATACCTGGAACCGCCAACCTTCTCCTGGAGAAATGGGTAAACATCTGTAAGGCCGACATCCCTCGGGCCGACAATAAGACCTTCCGCGAGAACATCTACCGCATAGTGGAGGAGTTTGATAATTTAGAGATTTCCAATGTCGTCAAGCCCCGGGTGGGAGTCGTGGGTGAGATCCTGGTCAAGTACCACCCGGCAGCCAACAATCATATTGTGAGCATACTGGAAAGCGAGGGCGCGGAAGCCGTAGTGCCCGATATGCTGGACTTTTTCCTCTATTCGCTGGCCGACGGCATCTTCCGCCATCGTTACCTGGCCGGTTCGCGGCGTGAAATGTATATAAGTAAGCTGTTTATACGCTACCTGGAAGGGTTTCGCCGGGATGTGAGAAAAGCTCTGGATCGGAGTAAGCGTTTCCACTCACCGCCAACCATCGAGGAGCTCGGAAAAATGGTTAAAGGAATCCTGTCTCAAGGGCATCACACCGGGGAGGGCTGGTTCTTGACCGCCGAAATGGTGGAACTCATCCTGTCAGGTGTGCCTAATATCGTCTGTGTCCAGCCTTTCGGCTGCCTGCCGAATCATGTTACCGGCAAGGGGATGATCAGGGGGCTGAAAAGAAAGTACCCGGAAGCCAATATCGTAGCCGTCGATTATGATCCCGGGGCCAGTGAAGTAAACCAGTTAAACCGGATCAAGCTTATGCTCTCCGTGGCCTTTAAGAACCTGGGGCTGACTGGGATGACGAAATCCGCCCCGCCAATTGGCGGTCGACTCCCACTGCCTGATACATTCTCCTCAGCAGCCCACTGGCAGATCGGGCAGCAAAATCTGCAATCCCAGAGATACGGGTTTTACATGGACTCCAGGGGTGATTCCTGATCCGGTACCGGTTCAGGTTACATCCGGTTGCAACGGATAACTCACGGCCGGCCTCCTGCGCTTCCCACCGATGTTCCGGAATAATTACCGTTATCCGGGGGCTGCTAATCCCGCCCCCGGTAGGTGAGTTCGCACCCGTAACAGCAACCATCTTCCCGAGCGGGTCAGCCGTGCTTATCCACAGCCCCGGGAAGAGCTGCGATCACCTGCGCGAGTTCCAGGCAACTCGCCGCAATGACACTGACACCCCCAGGGTTCCGCGTGTACCATCTGCTCCCGCACCATGACCGGGAAACCCTATTTTTCCTGCAGGCGCTGCTCAATGTACTCGACCATCTGTCTCACCGTTCGGATTTTGCCTGCCGTCTCCTCAGGGATTTCGAGGCCAAACCTGTCTTCCAAACGCATTAAGATCTCGACCACATCGATCGAATCAGCGTTCAGATCCGTGCCGAAATCTGTGTCAATGGAAACCTTATCTTCGGCGACATCCAAAACCTCCACGATAGCCGACTTGACCTCTCGATAAATCGACTTTGCCGCCTTCTCTCTCATGTTTTCTCCTCCCTCATAAAACAAACCATATAATTCTCGTATATCTGTTAACATGATCGTTTCTACAGAATATTTCGTCAAGTACCCAACAACAACCGTCTAACCTGTCCGGCGGGTTTAACTTGCAGACATTTTTTAACGTAAGGAATTTCCCTCTTTCCGCCTCGTACCGCCAAAGTGTTATTAAGTTAAAATAATGCCTACACATTGCAAACAAATACTGGTAATATTTAATTCTGAAAGTCTATTGCGGAGAAAGAACCCTAATGCATGCTCAAAGAAACTTGATGGTCGATGTCCTGAAGGGTCTGGGTATAATCAGTGTGATCGTAAGCCACGTCTACCGGGGAGGAACTGATCCGCTAGCCGTTTTTATACGGGAAATCACCATGTGGTGCGTGCCCATGTTTTTCATGGTCCAGGGATACTACATGTCCGGACCTCAAAACTACTGGCAATCAAGTTGGAAGAAGATTAAAAAGAACTATATCCCCTACCTTTACTGGGCAGTGTTCTACGGGCTTTTTTTCTGGGTAACCAGGCGAAAAGCATTTACCGTTACGGATCTCATTCTGGGTAAAACTGCTCTTCACCTCTATTATATGTTCTACTACATGGTGTTCGCCCTCCTGTGTCCCCTTCTTTACCTGCTGCCCCGGAAAGTGCGCATCGGAACCCTATTTTTTATGCTTTTCAGCAATATTGCGGTTAACCTGATCCTGGAGATTTCCAGGACTTACCAGGTTAGCATCATCAGTTGGTCCGGCCCCAATCCGTTAAAATGGTGGGGTTTTATCGCTATTGGGATGCTGGTGGCAGAATATCCTTCAATCAAGAAATACATACGCGAACATTCCCGGGCGTTCATCGTTGGGGCCCTGGCCCTATTCGCTCTTGGACTTGTTGAGCCCTACCTTAATGATACCTTAGGATACCTGTTCAACAAAGCAGCCATCTTCCCCCTCTCCGTCGGCCTGACCCTGGCTCTGGCCATTTACTACAGCACAGCCAGTCCCTGGGGCGCCAGGTTCTTCTCTTACATTGGCCAACGCTCCCTGGGAATCTATCTGGGCCATTTCATTCTCGTCGACCCGCTGCGTAACGTCCTGAACCAGGACCGGGCGCTGGCCGCATTACTGGTCCTCCTGGTCTGTTTGGCGGCCAAAGCGGTCAAGGACCGCACGCTGCAGTGGATGCAAACCCGATCAGCCCGGGTATCCGCACCCAACTAACCGGCTGCACCGGGATCGCTGCCTTTACACCTTTTTGCCGCAAACAGTCATGGAGAGCCGGAGCGCACTTATAACGGCGCAGTAAAGAACATCCGGAAGAATACCGGCCATAAAAAGAGAGCTGGAACGGTCAGTCCCAAAATATAAGCGGAGGTCTTGCTTCTTTGTAACCTCCCGGCTGGTCTGAACTGTAGAAGTGATAATACTGAGTTGACCTGTTTTGTAAAAGGCTCCGGTCTGTTGCTTGTTTGAACCGCCTGAAACTCTATGCGTTTACATTCTGCGGTTCCAAGGCGTCATAAATGAACAGCGTTATCTGATCTTTAATCTGCTGGATCTGGTCGATCTCGGTTCGGAACGGGAACAGCACCAGTATTTGATGGCGTCCGAAGCTGCCTGTGCCCTGTACGGCAAAAGCAACCAGTTCATTCTCGTCCAGCTTGTTAATTATCGGCCACAGCTGCTCAAAAAAGAGTACCGCGGGGCGAGAGTCCTCACCCCGGTGACCGGGGTGTTCAATCTCCGTTACTAGAGCCGCGGCATATATTCCGTCCAGATCAACCAGACGGGGAAACCAGTGATAATCGGTTACCTCCTGAAAAAGGCGAACGAACCACCTGCGCACGGGCGACGGCACCCCCGGCATAATGGCACCGGCTTTGTCCGATTTGTAATTGAGCACATTGGGCTCTTTGCTGTTCATTTCCTGCCTCCGACTGCTTCCGCAACCTGGCCCGGGAAGCAACCCGGCCTCAAAGGAGATGCTTCCGCCGGGTGTTTGGTCAGCAGCAATACTCACTGATAATTAAGCCTTAACCGGACCAGGCCCATATTGAGCACCTTACTACCAGTATGCCCCCGGATTTTTGTCATCATACTGCAGGATATTGGAGAGCCGTCGGTTTCCGGGATACCAGGGCGCTGTGCCGTAAATAATTCGGCACACTTCCCCCATCCCGGTATGATAAAATGAAACAACCTTGTGTTTCCATAATCAGAGGGAAGCAAGGGGACTATCCCCTTACTTCCGAAAAGGAGGAATGCGCGGTTATGGAATCGGTACTTATTCTGGCTTCCAGGGTTGTAAACTTCCTGCATGATTCGATACTGCTTGTAGTCCAACAAAGCGGCACCCCCATAGGTGACAAGGAACTGCACTTCTGGGTGTTTGGGCTCATCGGCATGATTATTTTCTTCTGCAGCCATGCTGCTTTCAAATACCTGCAGCGGTGGGGACTGGGTGCGGTCTCCTTTGTTTTTACCGGGATTATTCTAACCATCCTGGCAGTGGGCATCGAGGTTGAGCAGTACATAACCAGCCGGGGACAGATGGATACGGCTGATGTGGTAGCGGGATTGGCCGGATTTCTGGCCTTTTTCCTGGCCTACTGCCTGCTGGTGCTGATCGGGCGCCTTTTCCTGGCCATCGGTAGAATGATTGGAGGAAGAAAGAAGGACCGGATGTGGCGATCATAGGGCAGGATTTGGACGGCCGGAGTTAACCCGAAAAACGACTAGAGGTGACGGTTTCCTAGTCGCAAGCAGGTTGGGTCAGGTGGCAATACCGATGCCACCAAACAGAATCCCTGCCATCAGCAGCAGTCGAAACGCCTGCCAAAAAGTGATTTCCTTCAGATTGAATACCTGTGGCATGGTGATGTTCCATAACCACTGAAACAGAGCGGTTATGAGAAAAAATAAAAGAATACCGACCAGTGCCAGATTAATAACCCTCACAGGGAGAACCACAGAATCACTTCCTTTGTATTTTCAGCCAAAAGCAGGCGCAAATCAGCTTTTGCAGTATTACCTATGCAGATTATACCATATTCTCTCTCAAGCGGAGGCGATATGTTTTGAGTCGAAAGGGCATCTCGATCGGGCTTATAGCACTGCTGCTGATCGTTATTGTGCTGGCTGCATTTTTACCACTTCCGGGAATTGCAGTCCCGGATCAGAATCGCCAGCTCACCATCCTGTTCACCCATGACCTGCATTCCCACTTTGATCCCAACAAGGTCGTCAACGAGCAGGATGAGGTTGTGCTACTAGGGGGTCTCGCGCGACTGGCAGCTATTATTGAGAGGGAGAAGGCCGCGAATCCCGGTCGGGTGCTGGTGGTGGATGCAGGCGACTTCAGCATGGGCACCCTGATACATACCCTGTTCCGGACCGAGGCCGCGGAAATTCGGTTGATGGGGAAAATAGGCTATGACGCTACGACCATCGGCAATCATGAGCTGGATTTTGATTCCTCGGGATTGGCCTCCATGCTGACCGCAGCCAAAGCCTCGGGAGATCCCCTGCCCTGCTTGTTGGCGGCCAACATAAAGGTAAAACCGGATAAAGCCAGTCAGAGCAGGCTGAAACAAGCTCTGGATTCGTTTCCGGTTGAACCTTATACGGTGATCGAGAAGGCAGGAATCCGTATCGGGGTCTTCGGACTCCTCGGCCGCAGTGCGACCCGTGATCTCGTCTGGGATGAGGATATCGAGGTTGAGGACCAGATCGCCACCGCCCGCAAGATAGTTAAGCAGCTGCGGGAGAAAGAAAAAGCCGACCTTATCGTCTGCCTGTCCCACAGCGGCACCCAGACCGAGGGTGAATCGGAGGACGAGATCCTGGCGGAAGAGGTCCCTGAGATCGATTTCATTGTCAGCGGCCATACCCACACCACCTTACATCAGCCGATTATCAAAGGGAATACCATAATCGGCTCTGCCGGGTGTTTTGGCACCCACCTGGGCATACTCGAGCTGGATTGTCAGCCCGGAGAACGTCCATCCCTGGTAAGCTACCATCTGGAAGAAGTCGTTCAGGAACTGACCCCGGTGCCGGCGATAGTTGAGGAGATTAATCGGTACAAAAAGATTGTTGACCGCGAATTCCTGGCTGCAACCGGTTATACCTATGACCAGGTCCTGGCCGAATCCGATTACAACCTGGAGTCGTATGATTCGATGCGGGAAAACGCGGTTGAATCCGGTTTGGGCGATCTGATCGCCGACTCCTTCCGAGCCGCGGTGATGAAGGCGGAAGGTGATTCCGGCGATTACTTGCACCTGGCAGTACAGCCCGTTGGTGAGATTCGAGCCTCCTTAACCGCGGGTTATCTGGAAGTGGACGACGTATTCCAGGTGCTGTCGCTGGGGCAGGGCATTGACAAGACCATCGGCTACCCCCTGATAACCTGCTACCTCACCGGAAGAGAGATCAAGAACTGCCTGGAAACTCAGTCCACTATGGCCCCAGTATCTTCGAAATACAGCCTGCAGGTTTCCGGCGTCAGGTTTGAGTATAATCCCAAACGGGTCCCCTTTGACCGGGTTTATAACATCCTTATCAGCACCCCTGACGGCGGTTACGAGCCGATGCAACCTGATAAGCTTTACCGTGTCTGTGCAAGTTACATGACCGCAGCGATGCTGAACAAAATGGGTTCCATCTCATACGGCATCATTTCAGCTACCCCCAAGGACAAATCGGGCCGACCGATCAGAGACCTCACCCAAGCCCTAGTCGACGCTGATCCCCGGCGCTCCGGGATACAGGAACTGAAGGAATGGGTAACCCTGGCTGATTACCTGGCCGCACAGCCGGATCTGGATGGCAACGGCATCGCGGATCTGCCGGCAAAATACCGGCAGCCGGAGGGACGCTACCAGGCGGTACCGTCCTGGAACCCGGTAAACCTCTTCCGCGAGGCCACCTGTATCACCTGGGGACTGTTGACCGGGCTGATCCTTATCATCAGCCTATCGTTACTCGCGGTAAGGGCAATCACCCGTCGAATGAGCAGAAGTAAAAACGCTCGGGCATAGATAATCAGTCAGCGTGCTGCCTCACCTGCAAAGAAGCCGGATGCCCCTCAGCGCCCCCGGCCTCAAGCGACCCAACTTGTCGGATAACTTCAAAATAAAAATTGTCGGCGAATGTGAATGCAGCTGCTGACACCCTGACCGTCTATCAGCGAACTTCTAAATAAAAAGAAGCCGGTCAGGGCCTTCGAACCACGCCCTTAACCGGCTTGCTCATACTTTATTCCGCCCTGGCGATTAAATTGATTTCAGGAACTCTACCAGG
This sequence comes from Syntrophothermus sp. DTU052, assembly GCA_001512495.1. Taxonomy (GTDB): domain Bacteria; phylum Bacillota; class Syntrophomonadia; order Syntrophomonadales; family DTU052; genus DTU052. Next base: position 10,409 of record LFRU01000045.1, read on the forward strand.
TCATTCTTTTCTCGTTCGGTGAGGTTAAGTTTAAATACCGTGTTGTAATGCTCGACTACTTCTTTTAGATCGGCAAAACGTCCGTCATGAAAGAAACCGCCTTTCTGGTGAGTCCAAAGTCCCTGGAGCGGTGAAGTCCGGTACCGGTTGTCGGGAGACCTGTCGGCCTGGAAGGCGTCAATTCCTATTTCTTCAGGAGTATGCATATTCCATCCCGGTTCACTGAATACGGGAGGCACATGACACCGGGCACACATAGCCTTTTCGTTGAACAGCTTTTCTCCACGCTGGGCGGCCTTCTCATCGTAACTGTTCTTGGGAGCGGTGGGAGCGGTCAGTGCCAACTGGTATACATGCAGATCGGCCAGTTTGGGCGTTACCAAATCCGGTTTGTTTCTTATGTTCCAATCCCCGGTTTTGACGGCGATCGGGTATTTGCCGGGATCATTCAAGCGGGGATCGAAAAAAGTGCCTTTGCCTCTCATCTGAGTATTGGCAACATACGCATTCCAATGGACTAGAGAGCCCCACCCCGTCCAGGTATGCAGGTTAATCCCCGATAGCGAGAAAATCGGGGGAAGCAAAACTGCACCTGATTTTCCATCAGGGCGAAAGCCCTTCCCGTCCATGAGAAGCAGCGCATCATATTTCCCCGGCCCCCAGGCGGCCAGCACCTTTTTCACTGTGGCCACGTCAACGCCTAAACGGTCCGCTATCACTTGCAGATTGGGTGCCAGGCTGATGATGGCCCCCACGTTCAAATCTCTGTTGGCCCAGCCATCCAGCCGCCTGCCGATTCCGGGAGCAAATGAGTCGTCTACGGTGGAATGGCAGAGGGCGCACTGGATTCCGATGGAAGAGAGGTTCCCTTTTTTATCAAAGAAACCGGTTAAACCAACAACCGCGTCATTCTCCAGGAGAACCAGGGTACTGGCGGGGTCATTAAGGTTTACCTTTCCTGCTTTCAAGTCTTTAACCAGGTTCTTGGGAAGAGCTTCGACATCAACCTTCAGCCCAACGGCCAGGGCTTGATTGGGACTGACCCCGGACCCTACCCCGCCCAGCTTTTGTCCAGCGATCGCCTTGTGAAGTTGAAGGGTATCACCCCAAAAGGCTTCATCACCGAAGGTGTCATAACGAAATGTATGCTGTCCTCTTTTTATCCTCTCGACAATGCTCTTTTCCAAATCAGGTGCTGGTTGCATAGATTCCGGTGCTGCCTTGGAAAGCGCCTTCTGCAACTGCGCAACAGAAATAACCGATTTTCTTTCATCATTCAAGAACGCAAACGTGGTTACAGCAACCAAAACCAATATGCAGGCCAGGGCAATGGCAATGGGTCTTCGCCTTAATCGAAAAGATTTAATCCACATACAATCCCCCCTTATTAAAGGCCCGTTCAAGATATACCTATTTCAAATCAGTTGGTTTTATGAGACTTTAATGGGGGGTACGTGACCGCTCCCGGCAATAAGCCACAAACACAAAAAAGCCTTCGTGTTTCCACGAAAGCTTAGTTTTCGCTGGTGCGGCAGATGGGACTTGAACCCATACCCCGCGAAGGACACGCCCCTCAAACGTGCGCGTCTGCCAGTTCCGCCACTGCCGCACATATTGTTTTCCGCGAGGACTCTTGTTCAGTCGCAACTACTATTATATCCACCAACAGCCGAAGCGTCAACTGCGGTGTTAGCGGTGTCAAGGGGACGGTTCTCTTGGGAGTGTCAAGGGGACGGTTCTCTTGACACCTTTTCGACACCTTCCTCTTGATACCTTACGGTTCCTGGGTAGTGTCAAGGGGACGGTTCTCTTGACACCTTTTCGACACCTTTCCGTTGGCGGGTGTCAAGGGCGCGGGTACCATGCCAGGGGGACGGTTCTCGTGGCACCTTTTTTGGTGCCACGAGAACCGTCCCCCTGGCTCCCCCTGGCTCGTTTTATGGTTCCTGGAAACGAAGGTTGAGCCAGTTCACCAGACCGAGGCCGTCCCGCTTGAAGCCCTGAACATCAGGACGGATCAAGCTGACTACTTCCTTCTGTACCAGCCACAACATGGGGGCATCATCCAGGATGATCTGCTCGGCCCGGCGCAGCAGTTTTATGCGTTCGGTATTGCTCTGCGTCTCAGCCCGGGCAGCCTCCAGGATCCGGTCCGCCTGAGCATTCCTGTAGCCGGTCAGGTTGGTGAACCCGATCTGGCTGCTGTGGAAAAGGGGGTAGAGAAAAGCATCTGCATCGGGATAATCGGCGTCCCACCCCAGACGAAAGAAATCGAGCTGCATCGATGTCATCTTTTTTTCGTACTCCTCCCAACTGAGTGAGGTCGGCCGTACTGCAATCTGCATGGTCTCCAGCTGGGTTTTAAGCGCCAGAGCCACCCGGGCGTGACCCTGATCCGTATTATAGGTTGCCTCCAGAACCGGAGGATTGACACTCTTGAAATAATCGGTATCGGCCAATAGTTCGATGGCCTTCTCCGTGTTCAGGTTATACCCCTGAAGTGCCCGATTATAACCGGGAACCGCCATGGGCAGTATACCCTTAGCCGGTTGTCCCACCCCACCCATCACATTTTTGATCAGCAGCTCGCGGTCAATACAATAGTTCATCGCTCGCCGGAGGCTTAACTGATTGTAAGGGGCTTTGTTGACGTTCATCGCATAGGCATAGAACCCCATTAGCGGTGTTTTTACCAGGCGGTGCCGACTGGTATCCGCCTGTAATGCGGAAACCTCCGAACGAGGAACCGAATCAAGTGCATCCAACTGACCGGCCTTAAAGGCATTAAGCCCCTGGTTCTCATCCTGGTAGCAGGTGAATCTGATGGCGGCAATGGCCGGCCTGAGCCCGTGATAGTTCTTGAAAACCTTGACTGTCAAACCCTGCTTGGCTTCAAAACGGTCAAGCCGATATGGTCCGGTTCCCGGCGGGATTTCGATGACGTCGCGAGTATCAACCACCCAGAAGGCGGGATGAGTTACTTTGTAAACGAAGGCGGAATCCGGTTCCGTGAGGTTAACCTGAATGGTATAGGCGTCAAGAACCTTGATGCCGCTGATCTCTTTAGCGGGACCGTTAATCAATTCTTGGGCCCCGGCAATGGTACTAAAAAGGCTTCTGGTTACCGGGCTCTCTGACGATTTGAGAGAACGTTCCCAGGACATCTTTACATCAAGGGCACTAAGCCGGCGGCCGCTGTGAAACTTAACATCGCCCTCCAACGCAAATATGATGCTCTTTGCATCCTTGGCATATCCCCAGTTATTGGCCAGACACGGTTTCAGGCTCTGGGTCTGATCATCCCACCGCACCAGAGGCTCATACATGGTGGAAGCCATCAGCTTTTCCACATTGTTTCCCACCCGGGCCGGATCAACCGATTCGGCCTGTCCTACCAGTCCGAATTGAAACGGCCGGCTTTCGGCCGTGGTATGAACAGCCGCCGTGTATATCCCCCACAGAACAAGGAAGCCGACTGCAATGACCAGGCCGGCTATAGCTAACCTTTTCTGGGTAATAACCACCGTTCTTCCTCCCCCTTGTCCCCAATTTCTATAATGTATATGGTGGGGGATATCGGATTATGAACGGCGATCGGTTAATACCCCTGGTTTCTGTATATCATTGAATAGATCTCGTATTCATTCATCACCTTGCGAATATGATTGCGGGTCTCCGGGAAGGGCACCTGTTTAACATTCTCCACCGTGCCGTCCCAGATCCCTACCAGCAGCCATTCCCGGACATTGCCCCGCCCGGCGTTGTAAGCAGCTATTACGATGGGTAAGCGGCCATTAAACTCCCGGGTAAGGTCGGCCAGGTACCAGCAGCCCAGTTTGATATTGGTTTCCGGGTCCGTCAGCTTGCTGTCGTCAAATTCCTCCATATCCAGCTGGTGAGCTGCCCATCGCGCAGTATCCGGCATTAACTGCATCAAGCCCCGGGCTCCGCTTTCAGAAGTGGCCGCCGGGCTGAACCGGCTTTCCACTTTGATCAACGAAAACACCAGGAGGGGATCTATATCGTAACGTTCGGCATAAGTCATGACCAGATCTTGATGTGGCATGGGATAGAATAGAGTGATCCAGCGAGGAAAGGTGAGTATTACAGCCAGGATCATAATTACAAAAAACCACATGACAAGAGGAAATCTCAGTTCTGAATTCCTCATTTGTGGTCGCGGCATTATCGTACTCCTTCCGGTGCCAGGCACCTGTATTTCCTCTACCTGTAGTTTAAGTATTTCCAGCCCGTTTGGGCAACAGGATGATCCAACAGCCTCCAAGCCGCCCTCTGTCTGGTGCCGACCGCGGCGGCATTTACTAATTCATATATTTCCGCGAATCATTTATCATGCTTTTGACTTCATTGTAAAAACTGGTTACCAGTTCCCTGGTCTCCTCAACCGTTCCCCGGTTGTCAATCAGGCGATGGGCCCGTTTCATCTTCTCCTTAACAGACATCTGCGCATTAAGGCGCTTACGGGCTTCTTCCTCGGTCAGGTTGTCCCTTTTCATCAGACGTTCAATCTGCATAAGCTCGTCAACCCATACCAGCCAGACCTCGTCAACCTTATCGTCCATGCCCGTCTCCAGCAGAAGGGGAACATCCCAGACCACAATATCGGTATCCGGCGGAAGCTGCTGCATTCGGTAATCGAAAACCTCCCACAGTCGGGGATGCGTTATGCGGTTCAGCTTCTGCCGCAGGTCGGGATTGGCAAAAACCAGGTCTCCCAGGACCTTGCGATTGAGATGCCCATCGGAACCTACCACGGTCGGACCAAACTCCCGCACAATTTCGTTATAGGCTCGCTGCCCCGGCTCCACTATCTCCCGGGCTACCTGATCCGCATCTATCACCGGCAGGCCCAGTTCCCGCAGTATGTCAGTTACCGTACTCTTACCGCTGGCAATACCCCCGGTCAGGCCAATAATAAACAAATGTCGTCACCCCATTATTTCTATGAATCCAAGTATGAACAATATGCATCCGGATAATACTCCTGAACCGTTGCGCAGCACCTCATTCTTTAGAGCCGCGCCCCACCTGAGCCCTGCATTTATCAGCAGGTACTTGCAGCATCCCACCAGGGGCACAGTCATCGCCAGACTAAATCCGCTCAGGGAAGCGCCCATGCCGGCCCCAAGTGCATCCAGGGCCAGGGCTGTTCCCAGCAAAAAAGCCTCCCGAAAGCTGATAACTCCGGATGAATCAAGATCTGCCCTGGACGGTTCCCGCAATACCTGGATGACTATACCCAGCGGTTTTATTCTCAGGGTGGCTATAGCATTATTCTCCCTGGTTTCGTCCCTTCCCTGCCAGTTGCGCAGACTTTCGCTAAAAAACCACAGACCGACGGCCATTAATGCTACAGCGCCAAGCCTTTTCGCTACCAGAGGGTCAAAACACCTTGCCAGAAACTCGCCGGCGATCATCGATATGCCGACCGCCAGCATCGATGCCAGACATATAAGCAGCAGGGAACCCGGGGGTATCCTGATTTTCCTGGCACCATAGGCCACGCCCACTACAAACCCGTCCGAGCTCAATGCCAGCGCCAGGAGCACCGCTGATACAGTATTCATCGCGTCCATCTCCTATCCATTTACCATATGGATAGAAATGTGAACACGTGCATGTCCGGGAGCGAGGCGGCGGAGTGTGTAAAGTGTGAACCACATACCCGCCGCTTATGAGTGAGCAACGTAGCGGGGATATATGTCAAGTCATTGTTTATCCGCTAATGATGTCCCATGAAGTTCGAGTTCAGTTATACTGGACATTAGTAAAATTA
>LFRU01000098.1:0-20834 GCA_001512495.1 Syntrophothermus sp. DTU052
GTCAAGGCCCTTTTGACTCTTTTTCTATTCATATTTTGTCAGCCTCCAGTTCATGTCATACAGGTTTTATTGAAGATTATCAGTCTGCGCTCAGCCCCAGGATCTTGCCCTGATTCTTGAGCATCATATAGGTTTGCGGCACCTGTCCTACCACGATAGTCTCCGCCACCGGTACCGTCATTTTAACGTCAATTTCTTCATCGTTAAATGGAACAACAACCTTAATTCTTCCCGAAACTCTCAGGCTCATTAAATGTCGGGTCTGGTTTATCCCCGCCTCTTCAAAGCTGTCAATAAAATCAGCACTTACCTGCCCGGCAGGGAGCATCCGCACCTTAATCCCCGGACCATACCCGGCAAAAATCCTGCTCCCCAGTGCCTGGCCTAAAGGTATAGAAAAATTCTGCTTCTCCAGTTCGGCAAAACCGGCCTCAACGTGCAAAAGGGTCTCCGCCATCATCCGGTTAATCTTAACCGTATTGGGCTGGATCAGAACTATCCTTCCTTCTCCATCTTTGTGGACAACAACAAGGTCCTGGTACTCTGTTTTCAATGCCACCTTTTCGTTAACGGCCCGCGTGATTATCTCCTGCCCTGTTAATTGTGCTTTCGATTTGGCAATCTCATTCAGGGTCCGTTCAAGATTGTGATCCACAAATAGATATAAAGCAACCAGCAAAGGAATAAAAATAATAATGAACCACTTGAATCGTGATCTTCGTCCATACAAACGAATTCACCCCCGCAAACCCATAGTATGAAAAAAGTTCACAAGAGGTGAATACTCCTAATACAATCAGATTTTAATCCGGATATGATGAGCGGGAGAACCCTGCACTTAAGCTGCACGGTAATCCCTAGGAAGGACGTATGCCATTTTTCTCCATAACCATCCTTATGGTGAAATAATCGATTTCCGCAGGCAGAGCTTTCTTGATCGGCTTCAACCCGCTTGTACCCAGTTCCCGGGCTGTTCTTAACACCTGCTCTTCCTGGTGCCGATTTATTAGTCGGTCCCAATCGACTTCATAACCCTCTCTTACCGCCCGCAATAGATGCTCCTGAACGGTTGACGGCCGCATTTCCCTCTCCTGGGAGATTTCCTCCAACGACATCCCTTCTTGAAACTGCATCCAGGTGATGAGATAGCTGGGTTGCTCGCCGGCAATATTGCTTTTCTTCTTTTTGTCCGTGACGTCTTTTGGAAGCAGTCTCCTTACCAGACTCTTCTCCTTTTCGATTGACTCCGGGTCGGCCACATATTTTTGTATCAGTTCCAGGAATTGAGATCCGTACCTTTCAAACCTGATTTCCCCTACTCCGGTGATGCGCAGCATATCTTCCCGGTTAAGCGGCAGCCGTTCACACATCTCCCGCAGGGTACTGTCGGGAAAAACCACATAAGGGGGAATGCCATGCTGCCTAGCTATAGTCTTTCGAAGGGAACGCAGTGCCTGAAAGATAGTACTTTCTTTGGAGACTGACTCCGGGGGTTGAGGGAATTTGGCGATTACCCTTTTCTCGCCCCGCAAAACCGGGGCGGCTTTGGAAGTGAGCTTGACTATCGGGTATTTGCCCGCAGTTATCGTGAGGTATTCCTCAGCCGCCAGCAGATTAATCATCTCAATGATATCCTCTGTCGCCAGGTTACTCATAATCCCATAGGTGGAAAGCTCATGAAACCCCAACTGGTAAATCCTCTTTTGTTGTGACCCTTTAAGAACCGATGCCACCATAGAGCTCCCGTATCGCTGTCTCATCCGGTAAACACAGGAAAAGATCTTCTGGGCTTCAATAGTAATGTCCCTTACTATATAGTCGTTGCAGTTACCGCAGTTGCCACATTCAGATTTGAAATCCCGCTCCCCAAAATAGCTAAGGATATAGGCCCGCAGGCAACCAGGGGTATGGCAGTAGTCGATCATGCTTTTAAGCTTCATATGCTCTACAACTTTTCTTTCCCGGGACAGGGTGCCGTTTTCAATCAAATACTTCTGAATATGTATATCCCCGGCATGATAGAGCAGGATGCAATCAGCCGCCTGACCATCACGCCCGGCCCGACCGGCCTCCTGATAATAAGCCTCCAGGTGACGGGGCATGTTGTTATGGATAACAAAACGGACATTGGACTTGTCTATGCCCAGTCCAAAAGCGTTGGTGGCTACGATCACCTGAATCTCATCGTGGATAAATAACTCTTGGTTGTGGTTCCTCTCTTCACTGTTCATCCCGGCGTGGTATTTCCCGACCTTGAAGCTACGGACACTTAATTCCGCAAATAAACTGTCCACCTCTTTGCGGGTTGCGGCATATATGATCCCGGGTTGATCAGGATGTTCTCTTAGATAACGGTTGATAAAACGCTCCCGGTCTATTCCTTTCATAAGCATCCACCGCAGGTTGGGACGGTCAAAACTGTTAACAAAGACCTGAGGATCTTTCAGGGCTAGCAGGCGAATGATATCTTCTCTTACTTTAGGGGTGGCGGTGGCAGTAAATGCCGCTACAATAGGTCGCTTCTGCATGGAGCCTATCCAGGACCCGATACCGAGATAGCTGGGTCTAAAATCGTGTCCCCACTGAGAAATGCAGTGCGCTTCATCAATGGCAACCAGTGATATGGGGATTTTGTCCAGGAGGCTGTTAAAGTGTTCGGAAGCCAGCCTTTCCGGAGCAACATACAATAACTTGCACCGGCCCCGCGAGGCCTGATAAAGTCGGTACCTCACCTCGTCCGGTTCCAGAGAGCTGTTGATAAACGAAGCTGCAACCCCTTGATCATTCAAGGCATCCACCTGGTCTTTCATGAGGGCGATTAAGGGGGAAATCACCAGGGTGAGACCCGGAAGGAGCAGCGCTGGGAGTTGATAACACAGTGATTTTCCGCCACCGGTCGGCATTACGCCCAGAGTGTCACGGGCCTGCAGAATGCTCTTGATTACCGCCTCCTGGCCGGGCTTGTATGCCTCATAGCCGAAGTATCTTTTCATGGCTTTACGGATCTGTAGTTCCATGTGACACCTCATTAAGCTGAGAGCAAACGGCTACACCATCACGAATGAGAAGTAAGCCGGTCCTGCCAAACAACGGGTTCCTCATCTGCCCCATGGCTTTTTAAGCTCTGTTACTCCCCTACTTTACCAGAGAGAGCACCAAAAAAGATAAAAACCACGATAACATGCCCGTTCCCAGCACTCCCAACCAGAGACGCAAATCGCTGTGGCTGATCCAGGGCTGGAGCAGAGCAGCAATCAGCAGAGTGGACAGAACCCCAAACCCAATAAAGCCAGACCAAACTATGTTCTTTACATCCTTCTCATCCATCTCAGCCTGAGGCAAAACAGGCCCGGTCATCATCTTTCCCATCATCCGCCGGGCGGCGAGGAAAATTGCAATAAGTAAAGCCAGGTAGATCACCATCAGGATTGGCAGAGAAAGATGCAGGCTCAAAGCTTTGTTAAGACCCATGACCAGGAAGAAAAGCACTACCGGTATAAACATCAAGGACATCAGACCGACCGCCCAGCCGGTTCCTGTGTCTTTTCCCCTTGCCCATACCATTATTAACAAGGCCAGGAACCAACCGCCAGAGGCGGCTAAGATGAAACCGGTGTCAAAAACGCCATGGCGCGCAAAATCAAAAATGAGAATTGCGGTTACAACAAACAGCCAGAAATATATCGCCCATATAACACGCCGCATCCTCTCGCCCCTCATTCAGGTAATTTATTCTATTGTTGAGTATGATTTACAAGTTGTCAACGAAATCTGTCCTACAACCAACAGGATGCTGCAATCCTAACTGGGTTCGCTCTCGGTAAGGTACAAAAAGTTTCGCAAATTTGAATAGCTCCCAAAGCACGGGTATTGCAATAAATTGCATTACACCTTGAAGGCGTGGGTAAGAATTGTGACTCACCGGTCCTCCTGGAGAATCCATTTTATTAGGTCGGATACTAAAGGTCCATTCGTATGTGCCCACTTCCAAAAGAAGTCTTCCTAAAGTGAGGCCTAATTTTAGGCCAGCATTAACATTATATCTTAGGACCAAACCATTTCTCATAGATTAGATCATAAGTACCATTCTCCATAATGGTCTCCAGGCTATGATTAAGCTTATCTAGTAATTCCTGGTTGCCCTTTTGGACAGCAATTCCCATTGGTTGGCTATCCGGGACTTCCCCCACCACCATTAAATTAGCCCCACCATGCCTGGTTAGATAATATGCAGTGGGCGCATGGGGAACTATAGCAGCATCTACTATGCCCTGTTCCACTGCAGAAAAAATCTCTTCTGTTGTTGCCAACGCTGCCATTAGTGTGTTTGGATACTTGTTGATTAAACCACCGACGATTTCCTGAGCTCGGCTGCCACTTTGACAGGCAATCTTTTTGCCGGCTAAATCCGCCAGAGTCACATCCTTATTGCTGCCTTTAGCGGATAGGATTACTTCTCCGTAATTATAATAGGGAATAGTAAAATCCACCACTTCTTTACGTTGTTCAAAAATTGTTAATCCCGAAATGACTAAATCTATTTCTCCTGAACTTAAGGAAGGAATTAGCTGGTTAAATCTGATATCTTTGATTACAATCCTTTCACCTAACACTTCTTCCATAGCATGAATCAAGTCAATTTCAAAACCAACATACTCATTGTTTTCTACAAATTCGAAGGGAGGAAAGTCAACCGAACTTCCTGCTACCAGCACATCCAGACTAACCATATGAGCTATACTATCCCAGGATAATGGAACCTGCAGACCTTCGGCTAGGATTCTCAGCGGCACCATAGCCCTGCCCTTTACAATAACAGGGAGAGCCTCTAACTGTACTTCTTCTCCATTCACTACAGCCTGCGCATTACCGATGGTCATGGCAATTTGCTTATTGCCTTTTTCAATTTTTACCGCTTGATTCTGCCCGTCCCAGTTTACGTTCGCCCCTAAAATATTAGCTATTTCCCGAGCCGGAACCATAACCCGGTTATTATCAATGAATGGGGCGGGGTCAGTTTCTATTGTTTTTCCCGCTACCTTAACCCTTACCGCCTGCTGACCATAAGCTGTTGGCTGGTAAAGAAAAAGCATAAGTACAGCAACTAAGACTATTACTGACACACATCTTTTTCTAACCATATGTAATTTCCTCCCTTATTAATTGTAATGTTTTTAGCCTCTTCGAAAGCTGCGGTTCCCGCGATCACACCAAGATATTTTGGGTGGCCGCTACTGCAGGCTCGCTTCCTCCGCTCTCTTTCAACTCGCTATTATATGCAATATGGACAAGAACTGCACATCAAACAGGACGTTTTTTCCTTTCTTTGGTTATGGTTATTATATCCAGCAATTCTCGATCAGGCAATTCTGACACGGTGACATATTGATTTGGCTTGCGATGACCTGCACCAGATTAATTGGACCCAGAATCAATTATCACTGACTGTCTCACCTGTTTTTTACGGGCGAGAGTCAGCTGCTCAATGACCTTGTCCAGCTTATCCTGACATCGGACTGCCAGTAGCAAGGCCAAGGTGTGTATGCCCAGCCTGTTCTTTACTGATTTAACCAGGGCGTCCGAATTACTGCCTTTCCGAAGAGACGTGGACACTGCCGAAACGATATTCTCAAAGACATACTCAACTATGCGGTTTCAAAGAGATACCCAGCATAAAGATTCGCCCATCCCGTTCCAGATGGTTGTTATCGAACATCTTCACTGCCAGTGCAAAAGATGCTCCGGCAACGGCCAGCATGGCGGGAACCGTCATCAGACTGGTCTGGCCATATTTATAGGTTCTAATGTACTCCGGAAGAGTGAGAGTTCGTCCGACATCCATTATCAGCTGACCTCCATCTCCACTGATAATACCGTGCGAAGTAAGCAGCCCGGAAATCAGGGCCAGTACCAACTGCGGCCCAGACAGCAGGGTTATGGCTCCGATCAGTGATGCCACCAGGTTACCGGTTATGGTTGCCGCCAAAAAGGCCACGGAAAACACGGCCAGGAGCACGGAAGTGGTAACTGCGAACCATACCAGGATAGCCGGATACAGCTGGGGTCCAGGTGTTAAAAACCCAGCAGCCGATATAACTATCATGTTCACCAGTATTATGACCACGATTGCTATGGCTCCCAGGAGATATTTGGCGGATACAATCTCCCGCCGGCTGACGGGCATGGCGGTCAGGTACTCGAGGGACTTCTGGTTGCGTTCCTCGCCCAGCAGCACTACTCCCAAGCCGAGAACGACCCATACCGCCATCATTCCCAGTGAGGATCGGCCCGCATCACCGCCGGCAATCTGCAAAAAAGTTTTGAGCCATACTGAAAAAAACTGATGGCTGACACTGGGGTCAAACCTCGAAATTATGTAACCAAAGGCCGGTGATATGATGGGAGTTGTGCTCATCAAGACAAAAGCCGCCCAGCACTTCCACCAGTGCTGCTTCCATTCCTTCCAAAGCAAACCCCGGTTTAATTTCATTACGCTGCCCCTCCTTTATTGCTTAAACGGCCGACCCGGGAGAATAGCTCCGGAAGGGCCAGGACCGCCAGAGTAAGACCGGCCAGAGAAAGAAAGAATAACTCCACCGAATCGGCCCAGGATAATGTCAGAAGCCAGCCCAGCAAGATGGCAATTGTTGTTCCACTACACCGCCGCGCCCGGCGGCCGGCAAAAATCGTTCCTCCCGGCTCCAGTGAAGACCGTTCAAAAATGACAATCGCCAAAAGCAAGAGAACCAAAATCATCAAGATAAGGTACAGGCCTTCGGTCCATATACCAGGGTAGATTTTCCCACTAAAGCCATCAACGGTATACGAATGGCTAGCATCAAATAATGAAAGCTTGTCACGGCGTGAACGGGTAAGATAATCGGTTAAGGTCAGATAGCTGCCCAGGTTATAAGCCTTGATCAGGAAGGATTGGCTGGCAGAAAAGTATTTGTCTGCGGTAACAGTAATCAGGTACACTACTGCCCGGGGTAAATATACGAGTCCAAAGACTAATCCTCCGGCCGCCAAAACATTCGAGGTAAATGTAGAGGTCATCAGGGTCAGTGTATAGAGGCCCAGGAAAACCAGGCTGGACAATACAGCCCAGTGCAGGACATCCATTCTGTTATAGGGAAGCGGAAAAAGGTTTTCCATCCCCAGCAGAAAGGCGGAGTTGACCATCATCATCAGAAGTATAATCCCGGAACCGACCAGGAATTTGGCCAGGATAATCTGGCTGCGGCTGACCGGAGTGCTTACCAGGTAGGTAAGGCTCCCCTTGCGTTCTTCCCCCAGCATTAATGCTCCCAGCAGAATCACCGTTACCATGCCCCAGGGGTCTACAGCCGCCCCGTAACCCTGTGCAAATCCTGCTATATGATTAAGGTGCTCCCATTCGGAAACGGGTTTACTGCCAAAGAACAGAAAATAAAGACTCTTGATAACCGGAACGTAGGCCATTAATAAGCCGGTCAGCAGAAAATACCACCTGTTCTGCCTCCATTCCTTCCAAAGCAATCCCCGGTTCAACAGCGAACTCATCATTTTGCATCTTCCTCCCGGCCTGATAGAACCCCGCCTGGTCTATAATCTGGCGCGAAACTGTATCCATGAGCTTTCATTAACGCGACAAACATTTCTTCCAGGCTTAGATCCACTTTTTCCACCAGGGATGCAGCACGCAGTACAGGCTGATTCTTGATGGCATCTAATTCGCCACTCACGGTCAGGGTGAAGATGCGTCCTTTATGCTGGCAGTCAATAAGCCCAGGTATCGTTTTCAGGTTCTCTTCTGTCTGCGGCCTTGCAAACATCACCTGCAACCGGTGTATGGACTCTTTTAATTCGTCCAGGGAACGGCTAAAGAGTAAGTTCCCCTGGTGAAGAGCGGCGATGTGATCTGCGCTCTGCTCCAGATCGTTAAGGTTATGGGTTGAATAAAACACTGTGGTTCCCCGCTCCGCAACCTCCTCGATGACACTTTGCAGAAAACCGCGCCGGATAACCGGGTCCAGCCCGGCGGTGGGTTCATCCAGGATGAGCAGACGGGGGCGGAGGGAGAGGGCCATTACCAGGGCCAGTTGGACTTTCTGACCACGGGAGAGATTTCGCACCAACTGCCCGGTTGGCAGACCGAATACCCGTTTAAGCTCGTAGCAGCGCCTCTCATCCCAGCCCTCATAAAGCCGGCAACCCAAACGGAACATATCAGCAACTGAAAACGAAGGATACAGGGTCGGTACATCGGGGACGTAACCCACCCGCTGTCGTATGCTTCCAGTCTTCTCTTTGATGCTGCGTCCCAGTATGAATGCATCTCCCTGATCCGGACGCACGATTCCGGTCAGCATCCGGATCAGAGTGGACTTGCCCGCTCCATTGGGGCCTATCAGCCCAAAGACTGATCCCTCAGGAACTGTCAGCGTAAGATCCGTGATCGCTTTTATCCTGTCGTAACTCTTAAAAAGATTGCAGGTCTCAATAGCCCAGCCCATATTACACTCTCCCCCTCTTTTCCCAGCCTTCCAAGCCTTTGGCAAACAACTGCCGCAGCTCTTCAAGGCTTATTCCCAGGTGATACGCCTCTACAAAAACCTTATCCAAAAGCTCGCCGATACGTTGCCGCCCCGACTGAAGATCCACCACCGGAGGCTGTTGGGCAACAAAGGTTCCCCGGGAGCGCATAGTCTCAATAATCCCTTCCTGTTCCAGCCTCTGATAGGCTTTGGCAACTGTGTTGGGATTGAGCGAAAGCTCGGTGGCTAACTCCCGCACCGTAGGCAGGCGTTCTCCCGAAGCCAGTATTCCCCGGGCAACTCCCTCCTTGATACCGTCAATAAGCTGCTGGTATATCGGAGTGCTGGAGCGCGGATCAACGTTAAACCACATATCCTGATACCTTTCTTGTATTACTTGTCATATTACAAGCATAATTACTAAATTTCTGATTGTCAATCATTGCGCTTGGTAAAATCTCCCTCGCAGGTTCAATAGACAAGTGCAGTTCCTTTCTTTGGCAAATAAAAACACCCCGGCTGATAGGGGGCATTCTGCCGTACCGGAACGAAGTGGTAAGATCGAGAAATGAATGATTATGTGACCAGTGAAGAAGAAAGAATCCAGAGCAGGCTACTTCTGAAGGCACTTCCAGCATTACTTCTTATTTGGACCACAAGGATTTCAATGCGATCGACAGACCGGAAAAACTCGGATGCTCTACAACATCTTCGTCCATACCGGTGGCAACCAGGGCGTATACGCCATCACGCCAGGCAAAGCATTCCAGGGTTTTTTGCTGCGGATCGAGCAGCCAGTAATGCTGTACCCCTGCCTTCTGGTAAATCCGCATTTTCTGTACCCGGTCTTTCCGTCCGCTGGAAGGGGATATAACCTCAACTACCAAGGCCGGGGCCCCGTCGATCCGGTTATCTTTCACCATCAGTTTCTGTTCGCCCGATACATAAAACAGGTCCGGCTGGACTACGTTGAAGTCAAGCGGGGTAACATCCAGCGGGGCATCGAAAACCTCGCCTTCGGGGTCAATCTCCGCAAAGTAATCTTCCAGGATCCTCTGCAGCTTGCGGGAAGCACGCTGGTGGATAACACTGGGCGACGGTTCTATGATCAGCATGCCCTCCAGGATCTCAAAACGGCAGCCCGGTTCTTCCGGTATATCAAGATAATCCTGGTAAGTGAGTTTTTTCACCGGTTTAGCTTCATACGGAACAGGTTTTTCGCTGACGTAGTCACCACCGAGTGCTTTGATTACATCATTCAGCTTATACCGGTATTGTCTGCTGCCCAGCTCAATATAGGGTATTCGGTTCTCCCTGGTATATCTCCAAATCGTTTCCACCGACAGATCCAGGATCTCAGCCAAAGCATGGGCAGTAACCAGTTCCTTATTCACGCCATCAGCCTCCCTTTCGCCACTTCCGAGCTTCTTAACGCAATCATTCCCATCTCGATCATAACTAACCTGTCAACTGTTATCAAGTATTATCAACTAAAGCAGGCTGTAATAAACAGAGCTGACATTGCTTGAAAAACGCACTAGACTCACTCCATTTCGTGCAAAAGCCTACCGCGCCGGTAAGAAATGAAGACCCCTTCAAAATAGACAAGCAGCATCCCCCTGGGAGTGCAGCACCATATATTCTAAGACGAGGCTTTCATAGGTCTTTGAAAGGAAGGCGTCAATTATGAAAGATGAAAATAGGAAAAGCAGCGGGCAAATAAGAGAACACCCCAGAGCAATCTTGAGGTGTTCTCTACGATACAATAGGTCAGTATCATTCTGATCGTTATCTGCCGTGTGGTTCAACAAAAAACCGGTTTATTCTTCAACCAGGAGACGGGCAAACTTGCGCTTGCCCACCTGTATCACCATGCCGTTCTCAATGCTAACCATCGCTTCATCATTATCCCACTTTTCGCCGTTAATCTTAACGGCTCCCTGTTTTACCATACGCTTGCCATCGCTGGTTGACGAAACCAGGCCGGTATCGTTAAGCAGTTTGGGCAGCCAAGCCTCCCGGTAAGAAACCTTTATCTCCGGAATATCCTCGGGAATATCATGTTTCTGGAAGACCAGCTTAAACCTTTCTTCGGCGAGTCGAGCCTGTTCGGAATCGTAAAACATGGTTATTAACTCGCGGGCTAACCGCATTTTAGCGTCACGGGGGTTGACCTGCCCGTTCTTCATAGCCTTGTCCAGCCGCTTGATCTCATCCATCGGAACCCTGGTAACCAGTTCGAAGTAACGGGTTATGAGCTCATCCGGTATTGACATGGTCTTGCCAAATATCTCGTTGGGGTCTTCATCTACGCCGATGTAGTTGCCCAGGCTCTTGCTCATCTTCTGGACCCCGTCAATACCCTCCAGGATGGGCATCATCATTGCAATCTGTGGTTCCTGTCCATATTCTCTCTGTAGATTGCGGCCCACCAGGAGATTAAACTTCTGATCTGTACCCCCTAACTCAACATCAGACTCCAGGACAACCGAATCATAGCCCTGCATCAAGGGGTAAAAGAACTCATGAACACCGATGGGCAGGCCGTCCTTATAGCGCTTGGCAAAATCGTCCCGTTCCATCATGCGGGCCACGGTGTATTTGGCTCCCAGAGTCAGAACATCAGCAAAGTTCATGGGGGAAAGCCACTCGCTGTTAAAATAGACTGTGGTGCGGCTTTTATCCAGGATTTTGAAGATCTGCTCCTGGTAAGTCCGGGCATTAACCCTTACCTGTTCCTCGGTAAGCTGCTTCCTGGTTTCCGATTTGCCGCTGGGATCCCCAATTCTGGCGGTAAAATCTCCGATGATTAAACGCACCTCATGTCCAAGCTCCTGAAACTGTCTCAGCTTATTGAGGACTACGGTATGTCCCAGATGAATGTCGGGAGCGGTAGGATCAAGTCCGAGTTTAATATTTAACGGTTTCTTATTCTTGATAGACCGCTCAAGCTTTCGCAAAAGCTCATCTTCAGGAATGATCTCTGCTGTTCCCCGCCTGATCAATTCCAACTGTTTTATGGCTTGTTCCCGAGTTTTCTTATCCAAAATTATTACCTCCCTAACCATAAAATAATACCATAACCAGAAGACCGGTTCAATAAATGCTCCCCTCAGGGCGGTGTCAGGATTGACTCTCGTAATCCAATCGATCGTCCGCATTTTGGTCATCTGATGCGCGGGAAACTTGGCGCCGTGCCGGCGCCAGATGGTATGCTTCCGATGATCATAAAGGTAAGCTCCAGGAGTGTTCGGGCGTATTCTGCTCAGAGAGAAAGCTGAACGGCCATACCGCCTTTTCTCCATGGGGGCTTTAAGATTTCATCAGCATTTTATGGAAAGAAGAACTTTTCAGAGCAGGACTTTGCTCTTATTGATATAATTCTAATTAAATCGACCTTGGGGAGGCAAAGGTATGTCTAAGCGCAGGAAAAAGATATCCAAACGTAATGCGCGGAAATGGATTTTGTCAGCCGTCGTGATTACCGCCGTGGTCTTCTTGGGAGCAGTGTTGGGAACAGTTATCGGCGCAATCCTTAATATACCTTCGTGGAGTCCCGAAACCTTATATGGTTCAGAAACTACCACTCTTTACGACAGAAACGGTAAAGCATTCTATAGTCTGCATGCAGAAGAGAACCGCATTCAAGTGCCATTAAGCCTAATCCCTGAACATATGAAAGAAGCCTTTATTGCGGTTGAGGATCAGAAGTTCTACCAACACCACGGCATAAATCCCGTTGCCATTGTCCGGGCGGCTATAGTTGACATAATGAAAGGTGAAAAAGCTCAAGGAGCCAGCACCATTACCCAGCAGTTGGCCAAGAATGCCTTTCTCTACCCGGATAAGACCTGGGAACGGAAAATAAAGGAAATGATCCTGTCGTTTCAGTTGGAGAGCAAGTATTCAAAGGACGAAATCTTGGAGTTTTATCTTAACCGTATTTATTTCGGCAGCGGAGCCTGGGGAGTACAGACAGCTTCTCAGACATACTTTGGCAAAGATGTGGAACAACTGAACTTGGCTGAGTCCTCATTGCTGGCCGGTCTGGTTCGCAGGCCGAATGCTTACTCGCCATTTAAGAACCCTGAACTGGCAAAAAACAGACAGCGAATTGTGCTTAATTGTATGGTAGACTGTGGGTTTATAACTCAGCAGGAGGCTGATGAGGCCTATGAACAGGAACTAAACTTCAAAGAACCGGTAAAGTCGCAGAACCAGTACGGCTTTTTTGTCGATTACGTGGTTGACGAGGCCGAAAGGATACTGGAGGAGGGGCTCTACGACAACCCCCAGGACGCCATATACAAGGGTGGATTAAAGATTTATACCACTCTGGAACCCTCAATTCAATTAGCCGTCGAAGAAGCCTATGCCCAACCCAATGCTTTCCCCAACATTAAAAGCAAGACTGGTCAGGAAATTCAGTCGGCCATGATACTGTTGGATCACCGCACCGGAGAAATCCTATCCCTGGTGGGCGGACGCAGTTACACTTACAAGAGAGGCTTTAACCGGGCGGTTGATATGGTGCGGCAGCCGGGATCAGCCTTCAAGCCCATTGTTGTTTACGGACCGGCATTGGAAATGGGTTACGGTCCGGAGTATCAAATGGAGGATGCTCCGGTAACATTCAAAGTGGGAGGACAATCGTATTCACCCAAGAACTACGACGGTAAGTACCGGGGAATGATTTCCATGCGCACCGCGGTACAGTGGTCGGTCAATGTGTATGCAGTCAAGCTGGCCAATGAGATCGGCATTAAGAACGGAATTGAATTTGCGGAAAGGCTTGGAATAACAAGTCTGGTCAAGTCCGGACGCACCAACGACCTCAATCTTGCAACCGCTTTAGGCGGTATTACCAAGGGGGTATCACCCCTGGAAATGGCTTCCGCTTATGGCTCCTTCGCCAATAACGGAATCCGGGCCGAGCACCACATAATCAAAAAAATTGAGGATAATGTTGGCAACACCATTTATGAATACCGCCCCAAATACTCCAGGGTTATGAAAGAAGAAACCGCCTGGTTGATGACCGACATGCTGATGACGGTGGTCCAGGCAGGAACCGGAACCAATGCTCAGATATCAGGAGTTCAGTGCGCCGGTAAAACTGGAACTACGCAAAACGACAATGATGCCTGGTTTGTGGGCTATACCCCTCACTACACCTGTGCGGTTTGGATGGGATATGATCAGAAAGAGACCATGACGAAAACCTATGGCGGTTCTTACCCCGCCCGCATATGGAAGGCAGCTATGACCAAGGCGGTGGCCATTTCAAACGGGAAGTTCGCTGTTCCTTCTGGGATTACAAGCGTTCGAATCTGCCAGGTATCCAATAAACTGGCCACCTCCGCCTGCCCGGATGAACATATCGTTACCAGTTATGTTGGCTCCGACAGCGTACCCAAGGAATCGTGCGACGTGCATGTCCTAATTGATATATGTTCTGAAACCGGATTGCTCGCCACACCGGGGTGTCCGGCACCGGTACAGCAGGGGCTGGATAAAAACCTGGCTCCTGGTACTCCCGGAGCCATACCTCAGGAATACTGTCCGCTTCACGGAGGCCATGTAAGCACTCAAAAGGTAACGATCTGCACTGACCCTCGTCATCATGGCCGGATATACCTGGCCAACATACCCGGGGAAGGTGGAGTGGGAGGTTGTCCCGGGGAATACATTGCTGAGATTGAAATTGATAGGCCGGATCAGTTGACTTACTGTCCGCTGGCCGAGCACCAAACGCAAGAACATCCTCACGAATAAGAGCTAGGCGGCTCGATACGAAAGTAATAACTAGGTCAAAATCACTTAGTCCTCGGTTGGGTTTCCAGCCCATTCCGAGGACTCCCTGTCAATGAAAGCGTAAGCCGAAGTGCAGATTCGAACAATCTGTTCAGCTCGGGGCAGGTGATGAGCTACTTATTCAAGTAAGCAATAGTTACTCCGATACCCCCTTCACTGTTTTCGCCGTCCCGAAATTCCTTAATATAGGGGTGTCCGGCCAAGTGCTCGCGAACCGCCCGGCGCAGGGCGCCCGTTCCCTTGCCGTGAATTATACGGACCCTGTCCAGACCCGCCAAAAAGGCTTCCTCCACGTACCTCTCGGTCTCGTCCAGAGCCTGTTCGGCCAGCATCCCGCGCAGGTTGATTTCTGTAGGGATGTTTTTGCGGTTTTCAAGATAGCTGCGGTTTCTCTGCCTGCTGGCAATCTCCTCCGGGGAGGAACGAACAACAACATCTTTTCTGGGTACAGTCAGCCTCATTATGCCGACCTGAACCACCACCTCATCACCGTTTGCCTCCAGAACGTACCCTTTCTGTTTGACACTCTTGATTTCAACATAATCTCCCGGTTTCACCTTTTGGGGACTAACCGGCTGTGAGTCGGGGTCGACCCGCAAGCCCGGGTCCGGTACCGCCTGCTGATAACGCTTCCTCATTTCCTCAATCTCATGCCATTTGGGGGCTTCCGCTTCACGAGCCCGCCTCTTGAATTCATCCAACAGGCCTTCAATCTCCCGGCTAACCGTTTCCAGGTACTGTGATGCTTCAGCCTGTATCCGGTTAATAAACTGCTCTTTTTCCCGTTCCATTTCCAGGGCTTGATGCTGCAGGCGGTTCCTTTCTTCCTCCAGCTGTTTTTGCAGATTTCGGGCCGCCTCCTTTTCCGCACGGGCCTGGAAGCGCTGTTCCTTCAAGTCGGTTAACAGCCGGGAAATCTCCTGTTCCTGCTGCGGTACATACTGACGGGCTCTTTGGACCAGCATGGTGTCAAATCCCAGCTTTTCAGCTATTTCAAAGGCATTGCTCTGGCCCGGCAGGCCAATGGTCAACCGGTAGGTAGGCCGCAGGGAAACCGGGTCAAACTCCACACAGGCGTTTTCGACCCTGTCGTGCTGATAGGCAAAGGTCTTGAGCTCACTGTGATGAGTAGATACCAGCACTCTGCATTCCAGTTCCAACAGCCTTTCCAGGATGGCCCTGGCCAGTGCGGCCCCCTCCAGAGGGTCAGTGCCGGCGCCCAACTCATCTAGAATAACCAGGGATTCACGTCCGGCCTGGTTCAGAATGATGTTGATGTTGGTCATATGCGCGGAAAAAGTGCTTAATGACTGCTCGATACTCTGTTCATCGCCGATATCTACCAGGATCTTATCAAATACTGGCATCTCCGACTCTGATAAAGCGGGGATGAACAAACCACAGGTGGTCATAAGAGCCAGCAGTCCCACGGTCTTTAAGGCCACCGTCTTCCCCCCGGTGTTGGGCCCGGTAATCACCAGGATGTCAAACCTGCTCCCCAGTTCCAAGTCAATCGGTACTGCTCTGGAATACAAGAGGGGATGGCGGGCTCTTACCAGCCGCATCCTCCCTTCTGAATTCAGATGGGGGCGAAAGGCATCCATTTTGAGGGCCAGCCTGGCTTTGGCCACCCAGAAGTCCAAAGTCTCCAAGCTCTCCAGACTGCTCTGCAGGTCATCGGCATACTCAGCGATCCTGCCTGACAACCGGCGCAGTATCCTGTCCACTTCCCGGGCCTCTTCGGCTTCCAGTTTCCTGATCTCATTATTGGCCGCTACCACCAGTTCGGGCTCAATGTAAACAGTGGCCCCGCTGGCTGATTCGTCGTGGACGATTCCTTTCACCTCATGCCGGTATTCAGCCTTCACCGGCACCACATATCTTCCTCCGCGCTCGGTTATGAGATTCTCCTGAAGATACTTCTGGTTGGAAGCTGATCTGATGAAATCACGGAGGTAATCCTTAATACGGCTGCGCAAGGTATTCAGGCTGCTCCTGATAGAGTGAAGCTCGGGCGACGCATTGTCCTTAACCTCTCCGGCTTCGTCTATCACCGTCTTTATTGAACGCTCCAGGCTGCTGTTCTCCGTGAGGCCACTCCTGAGCCATTGCGCCCGCTCACCCCGGCCGGGAGCAAGGAAATCCAGGGCCCGTCTCGAGGCCTGCAGAACCTGCAGAACCTCGAGAATCTCTGCAGGATAAATCATGCCTCCCGCTCTAACCTTGCTTAACTGCGGCCTGATATCCGGCACCTCATTTAAGAATGCCGGTTCCTGATGGTGCAGCAGCCCCAAAGCTTCCTCAGTTTCGTCGAGCCGCATCTTTACTGTATCGATGTCAGAAGAAGGTTCAAGGGTCAGGACCTTATTTTTCCCACCCTCTGATCGGGTCTGGGCCGTCAACATCTCTACTACCCGATTAAATTCCAGTCTCCTCAAAGTCTCTTTCATGGTTGGCTCCCCAATAGCATTATTAAGTAATTATCCTACACACATGAACTCGAGTTTAGAGTACGTCCCCTTACCAAGCGCCTGTTAAGCTCGGATGCAGACCACATCGGCTCCGTTATCGATCGCTGCCGGGAACACCTCCCAACTGCCCGTCGGGGCCGGGATTTCCGGAATCGCCTTCATTTCCGTGGTTCTGGACCCGCCGGTGCCTGATCAGGCCTGAGGCCGGAATAATGGTGATTCCCCGCTGCTCCAGCCGGTCCAGGAAAAGGTTCATCCCCAGCGAATCGCTGGCCATGTGTCCGGCCACGACAATATTTATATGATGTTTCCTGGCTTCCTCCCGGTGCTTTTCCGTTAAGTGCATACGAATGACGGTTCCTACGCCGGCAGCGGCTAGCTTCTCATACATATCCGCCGATCCTGAAGTGCCACCGGTCATATCCACTAGAACCCGGCCGGCCCGTTTCTTCTTGTCTCCCACCACCAGTTCCGGACCGGCTTTTAACCGCTTGGCCTCATGGTACTCCGGTATTTCCAGGAGCACCTCCAGCAATTCCTCCAGGTAACAGGGGTTCCGGTCATCGATGTACCGCTGCAAATAATCGTTAACCAGGTTATCAGCCGGAGTATGCACGCACATGAAAGGTATGTCCAGCAGGCGGGCCGCTTCCACTGCCCGCTGGTGGTTGAAGGACATCATGTTTCGTCTGACTTCCGAGATGCGTGAATCCATAATCCCTTCGGCAACATTGATGGGTATGCCGGCCCTCAAAAGCAGGTCGGCCTGCAGCTCCATGACCCCAAACAAAGCAGCCTGGGCGATGCCCTCCGGGTGGTGGGCCATGACCAGGTCAATTTTCCGGCCCTTCTCGCGCAGCCGGTCGGCCAGTATAATCTCAGGGGTCTCCATATCAATCCCGCAAAAGATAGACGTGATCTCCTCCTGTCCCGTTCCGTAAAGAATTCGGGTATCACTAAAGGGATTGGTCAAGGTCTCCCGGTCAAAGAAGGTCGATTCCTGATCCGTTTTCCGCTCAAACTCCCGGCGGTTTTTCTCCAATATACGGTTAATCTCCTCTTGCCCCCGGACGTCTTTCTCAATTCCCAACCTGACAGCCAGTTCATATATCTCGTAAAGCTTCATGATTCAGCCTCCCCAACTATTTATATGGCGTTAAGCATTAGATCTCGATTCCCCAAGAATTATAACACAACGCCAACACCGCTATTATCTCTTTTCCAGGGTTTCAAGGCGCTGGAGAACCTGATCCAGTTTGAGTTGAATCTCTTCCAAACTCCGGGCGAGGGACAGGGGAGGTGGTTGAGGTACCTCGGAGCGCTGGGACAAAGCAAAGATTTCCTCCCGGTTGGCCATCCGGTTGGTCAGGATACTGTTAGGAGTAGGCTGCCAGTCAAGACCCAGTTCACCCCTGGTAACCGGTTCTTCCGCCCCTTTGAGAATAACGCTGAACCCCCCCGAAGGTTCCAAAATCCCGGTTTCTACCTCGTTCACATCCCTTATTCCCTGCTTGCGCAGTTCCTGCATCAGGTCATCTACGTTGAAGTTCTCCTTACCCAGATTTTCCCTGATGATCTTGCCGTCTTTTATCATAACAACCGGGCTTCCCTGAATCAAACGGCTGAGCCGCTGGTTCTTGATGGATAAAAAGGATACACCGTATTCCATGATCGCCAAAGTAATGAGAACCCCTACCCCTTCATAGAAAGGCAGGCTCTGGTCTAAAGCCACCGAAGTCAGTACATGGCCTACTCCGGTCATAACCACAAAATCAAAAAGCCCCAGTTCTCCCAGGGCTCTTTTCCCCATCAATCTGATCACTATCAAAGCCACCATGTACATGGCTACAGCCCGCACGATAAAAGCAAACACATTTATCCCCACCCATTCCCCCTCTCTTAGTATGGATCACCTACCCGGGTTTATTCTCAAGATACTGCAGCAGCCGCTCCAAAGGCCAGGTATTTACCACATCGCGGGCCTCCAGCCAACCACGCCGGGCATTGTAGACTCCGTATTCAATCAGCAACATATCGCCGGCCTGGTGGGCATCACTGTTGATGGCCACCTTTACCCCTTCCTTCCGGGCTTGAAAGGCTACCTCTTCTGAAATATCCAATCGATCAGGATGAGCGTTTATCTCCAGGATGGTTCCTCGGCGGGAGGCCGCCCTTATAACCAGGTCGATATCGACCTGGTACCCGGCCCGGCGGTTGAGCAGCCGCCCGGTCAGGTGTCCGATAATATCCACATTAGGGTTTTCAATGGCACTTACAATACGGTGGGTCTGTTCTTCCGCAGAGAGGTGAAAGGCGCTGTGTATCGAGGCCACTACCACGTCCAGTTGCTCCAGGACCTCATCAGGGAAATCGAGGGTGCCGTCGCGCATTATGTCAACTTCAATCCCGCTCAGGATGCGAAAGTCCGTCATCTGTTCATTCATCCGGGCAATTAAGCGCAATTGGTCACGAAGGCGCTTCTCGTCCAACCCCCTTGAGATCTTGAGCGACTGGGAATGGTCGGTAACGGCTATATAAGAGTAACCCATAGAGCGGGCTTGTTCCACCATTTGTTCCAGGGAATGGGCACCATCGGTCCAATCCGTGTGTATGTGGAGATCTCCCTTTATTTCAGACTGGTTGACGAGAACAGGCAGTTTCTGACCAGCCGCCTGCTCAATCTCCCCCCGGTTTTCCCTAAGTTCCGGCGGGATCCACTTCATCCCCAATTTCTCATAAATCTCAGCTTCGCTCCTGCCGGAAGTCACTCCGGCTTCCTGCATGTGACTTAATATAATTTTTCGGTGTTCTTTGGAGCCGGTTGCCAACAATAAAGCCATGGGGAAATCGGAAGGGCTGACCACAATTACCTCGAACTCAAAACCGAGGCTTATTCGGCCTCTGATAACCCCGTCACCCGTCTCGTCAAGAGCCTTAAGCCTTCGGTACCGGGCGACCCGCTCCCTTACCATTTCCGGATCATCAGAGGCTACCAGTACGTCAATGTCGTGCACCACCGGTTTCCGGCGCCTGATACTGCCTACCAATTCCGCCATTTCAATGCCCTCACCGCCGTTCAGGAAAGCACAAAAATCCCGGGCTATGGGCAGAACCGTCCCCAGAGTCACGGATTCTCCTATGGACTCAAGCATTTCCATGCCTTTTTTTATGTTGTATTCAGTCTTGGCTCCTAACCCGGGCAGTTCGCGGATCTTGCGGGCTTTGGCTGCCTCCAGCAGGTCGTCGAGATTGGTAATGCCCAGGTGTTCATAAATAATCCTGGCCGTTCTCGGTCCCAGACCCGGTAAATCCAGCATTCTCAGGACACCCCGGGGAATCCGCTCCAGGAGTTCCCGGTGGTACTTCAGGGAGCCGGTTTGCAGGATCTCTTCTATCTTCGACTGTATGGCTTTGCCGACGCCGTCCACCGTCCCCAGCTTACCCTGCCGCCAGATATCCTCCAGGTCATCTGCAAGTTCATAAATGGAGTGAGATGCTCTCCGGTAAGCCCTAATCTTGTAGGGGTTGTCACCCAATATCTCCAGTATATTGGCTACCTCTTCCAGAATAGCGGCAACTTCGTGGTTGTCTATCAATCAGGTACCCCCTTCGACCTCCTCTTATGTTGCCTGCGATCGCTTGAACCTGTGTCCCGTCTCCCCATCAAAACTGCCAACCCGCTTCTTCTCCTCCAAAAGATTTACCAACTGATCATAATCCTCCTGCAGCTTGCTCAACTCGTCTGCCAGGTTGATTGCAGTGAGAATTGCCAGCTTGCTTACACCGAGGTTAGGGCATTTTATAGAGAGTTCTTGCATCTTCTGATCCACCCTGTCAGCCAAGAGCTGGATGTAGTCCGGATCTTCGGGGCCCTTGATCACGTATTTTCCACCGAAGATCTCTACCGTCACTTTAGCTATTTCCCTCTTCCTGCTGACCATACCCGCAAACCTCCTTTCAGAAATGGTTTGTCTTTATGCTTCGATATTAACAGATTAATCTCCTTTTTATGCCATAAATCAACCCATTACGC
>LFRU01000098.1:20924-40689 GCA_001512495.1 Syntrophothermus sp. DTU052
ACGCAGCGGTTTGAAGCGGCGGGATATTGAAGGGAAGGAATACCTTATCGCCGCGCCGGTAATGAGCATTGGGGACGGACCGCAGCTTCCGACAATTCTTCAGGCCCCGATAAACGAACGGGAGGGCGTTAAGCCCTCCTATATCGTGTTATCTTAGGCGGGCTCCAAAAACTTCGGCCGTCTTTTCCAGGATCCCGCTGATAATACGGTTAATCTCCTCATCCTGCAGCGTATGCTGATACGACTGGAAGGTAAGCGCAAAAGCAAGGCTCTTTTTGCCCTCACCTAATTGGGGGGACCGATAGACATCAAACAGTTCAACCCTTATCAGGAGATCCGTACCCGCTTCCTTTATGATCTCCGCCAGGTCAGCAGCATTTACCTCTTCGGAAACTACCAGGGCCAGATCCCGTTTAACGGCCGGGTACTTGGAAATCCCCTGAATCCGATGGTGCGAGAATGATACTGCTTCATAGAGCTGATGTATATCGATTTCAAAAGCGCAAACCCTGTTCTCAATGTCGAGCTTCTCCAGAACCCGGGGGTGGATTTCACCTATGGTGCCAATTTGTCTATCGCCCGCAGTAATGGCAGCGTATCTCCCGGGATGATAGGAGTGCTCCGGCTTAGCTGGATTAAACTTCACCCCCTCAAGGTGCAGCCTGGCTAATAGCTCCTCAATGATCCCCTTGAGGAAGAAAAAGTCCATCTCACTGCTTTTGCCCTGCCATCCGTCCGGAACCTTTCCGGTAACCAGGCCGGCCATCACCGGGGCTTCCCGCGGCAGCAGTTCGGATTCCTGGGGCCAATAGACACTGCCCATCTCAAAAATGGCCAGATCCTCATTGCGGCGGGCCAAATTGCGGGCGGCTGTTTCAAGAAGGCTTGGCAGCAGGGTGGTTCGCATTGTCCCCTGCTCTTCCGAAAACGGGTTGGCCAACCGCACGGTGCTGCGCAGATGATGGCCCTCCGGTACCTCCAGAATATCCAACCAACGTGGGTTGATAAAGCTGTAAGTAATCACCTCGCGCATCATATTGGCAGCATAACCCAGCAGCCTGTCTTTGAATATCTGGTAATCAGTTCGGTATCCATGGGTGGGAACCGCCGGTTTCAACTCTGAGGAAATATTGTCATACCCGTGCAGGCGGGCCACCTCTTCAATCAGGTCCTCCTCAATAGCCAGGTCGGGACGGTAGGAAGGTATATACACCAGCAGCTCGGAACCTCCCACCTCCACCGGGAAACTCAGTCTCCTGAGATATCCCTCAATCTCCGCCGGTGTAATATTGGTCCCCAGAACATGGTTGACCCGATCCAGCCGCAGCCGGACAGTAGTCCCCGGTTGGGGGTGAGGATAGACGTCACAAACCCCCTGCACCACTTCACCGGCTCCCAATATTTCCAGTAAATGGGCGGCGCGATCAAGGGCCAGGATTACTCCACCCACATCTACTCCCTTTTCAAATCTCATAGAGGAATCGGTCCGAAGCCCTACCTTCCTGGAGGTTCTCCTGATGCTGGTTCCGTCAAATATGGCTGATTCCAGAAGGATGGTCGTAGTCCCTTCCCGGATTTCAGAACTCTCTCCTCCCATAACCCCGGCCAGCGCTACCGGCTTTACTGCATCGGCGATGACCAGCATTCCTGGCTGCAGCTCTCTCCTGGTACCATCAAGGGTTACCAGTTCCTCTCCGGCGCGGGCCTCGCGCACCACGATCTGTTTTCCTTCCAACAGGTCGTAATCAAAGGCATGCATCGGCTGGTTGGTCTCCAGCATAACGTAGTTGGTTACATCAACTATGTTGTTTATCGGCCTGATGCCGGCTTTTGTGAGCCTCTCCTGCATCCAGGCCGGGGACGGTTCCACCCGTACATTCTTCATTACCCGGGCGCTGTACCTCTTACACAGATTGGATTCAACTGTTATCTTAACAAAATCCTCAACTTTCTCATCGATCTCATCAAGTTTGGTCCGGGGAATATCGAGGGGTTTTCCGGTTAAAGCCGCCACCTCACGGGCAATATTGATGATTCCCAGACAATCACCCCGGTTGGGTGTCAGATCCAGCTCCAGTATGGTATCATTATCCACCTTCTCTATGTTCTCCACTGCTATCCCGGCCATGGTCAATCTATGAGCAAGTTCCTCAACAGGGATATCAACCTCGATGTAATCCTCTAACCACTCCAGCGGCAACCGCATACGGTAATTCCCCCTTAGACTACTTTAATTAAGGTATCTTGTTGGGCGCTTCCCCAGTCAGCTCTGACAGCTCTCCTGAAGGAGTCGCATAAACGCTCCTTAAAACTGTGCCAAAAATCGGATATCGTTGTCAAAGAAGAGACGCAGGTCATCGACTCCGAATTTCAACATGGCAATCCGCTCCACTCCCATGCCAAAGGCAAAGCCGATAACCTTTTCCGGGTCGTAACCGCCTGCTCGCAGCACATTGGGATGTACCATCCCCGAGCCCAGTATCTCCAGCCATCCGGTATTGGAACAGGTGCGACAGCCGATCCCGCCGCATATGACGCAGGAAATATCCATTTCCGCACTGGGTTCGGTGAATGGGAAATAGCTGGGTCTAAATCTTACTGTGACATCCTGTCCGAAAATCTTATGGGCAAAAAGCATTAGGATGCCCTTTAAGTCGGCAAAGGTTACACCTTCCCCAATGTACAATCCCTCCACCTGGTGAAACATAGGAGAATGGGTGGCATCATCATCCCGTCGATAGACACGGCCGGGAATAATTATTTTAACTGGTAATTCCGGGTTTTTCTCCTCCATCGTCCTCACCTGTCCGGGAGAGGTGTGGGTTCTGAGCAGGACCTCGTCACTCATGTAAAAGGAGTCCTGCATATCCCGGGCCGGGTGATCCGCAGGCATATTAAGGGCTTCAAAGTTGTAATAATCAAGCTCTACCTCGGGTCCTTCAACTATTTCAAATCCCAATCCCAGGAATATGTTTTCAATTTCTTCTCTAACCAGGGTTAACGGGTGCTTCCCTCCGGATAACCTGGGAGTACCGGGAAGAGTAACATCCAGCTTTTCCTGCAGCAATCGCTCCTGTAAGGCCCGAGCATTAAGCTCCTGAGTTTTCAACTCAATCAGTTCTTCCAGGTGATCCTTAACCCGGTTGGCAGCCTGCCCTACCGCGGCCCGCTCCTCTGGAGCAAGATCTTTTAAGCTGCGCAGAACGGCAGTGATCTCGCCCTTGCGTCCCAGGTACTCCACCCGATAATTCCTCAATGCTTCCAGGCTCGAAGCTGTCTTGATCCGTTCTTCGGCTTCCTTTTTTATCTGCTGTAGTTTGTTATGCACCGCCAAACCCCCTCTATAAAATTAAGAGCTTTCATCCTCTGGGGACGAAAGCTCTCTTCCGCGGTACCACCCTATTTAGCCTTGCGGCTCACTTTAACCCTGATAACGGAAAGGCTCCGGGATAGCCTACTTCTAATGGTTCAGCCTCCAACTCCCAGGTGAATTCATCTGCCTTTCACCAGACGTGCTTGCAGTCACGGCACCGTCTCCCTGAATGGCTTCCAGCAGATTACTAGTCCTGATCCTCGTCTTTTTATTGATACATGAACATCCTGTACCAAAGATAGTAAACAATTAATCCCGAGGACTCAAAAAGCTCCCAAAATACTTTGGCGTACCCGCACATCCGCCGGTCCACCCCTTTTATTTTGGTTTGAACTGATTATAGCATACGCATCCCCAGGGTACAAGGAACCGTGAGGTTCAGTCGCAGGGCAGTCGGCAATTTTTGTACCAGGTCCTATACCGGGGTCAAAGGCCGTTTCGCTGGCGGTAGGCCTCATATAGAATTATGCCGCAGGCCACAGCCACGTTTAAGGATTCCACCTCCGCCGGGAGCGGTATTTTTATCAGGTGATCTGCGGCCCCTTTCCAATCCGACGAAAGTCCCTGTCCCTCATTACCCATAACAATCGCCAGTTTACCCTGCAGGTTGCTCTGAAAGAGGCTTATCTCCCCCCGAGGATCACAGGCCAGGACTTGAAAGCCGTATCCCTGCAGTGCTTCAACATCCGACAACGAAATGCCGGTATATACCGGCAGATTAAAGGTAGCCCCCATAGCCGAGCGTATGACTTTGGGGTTAAATACATCAACACTGCCCGCGGTTAATAAGACCGCCTGTACCCCTACCGCCCAAGCAGTCCGCAGCATGGTTCCCAGATTGCCGGGATCCTGTATCTGGACCATAACCAGCACGAAATCAAGAGAGCCGACCACCTCCACCCCGCCCCATTCAGGCCGCCTGCAGATCGCCCAGACCCCTTGAGTGGTTTCGGTCTCCGATAAGGCCTGGGCCAACCCGGAGGAAATCCTTACCAGGGGAATCTGGTAATTGACAAGCTCACCGACCAGGGATTCCCGGGTAGCATCGCTCACCAGGATTGTTTCCACCAGTTCAGGGCGCGCAAGGGCTTCAGTGACCAGTTTGGCCCCTTCAACCAGGAACATCCCGCTCCTTTCCCGACCCTTACGACTGCCCAGACTCCTGGCCAGTTTAATAACTGGATTGTCCCGGGAGGTGATCAGCTTGGAATCGGAATGGTGGTAAGAGCCTCCCGCTCCTCGTCGAAGCCAATCCATAACAGTTATACTCCACCCTTCATTACTATGTCATTGCGACTCGCATCCGTTTATAATTTCTAACCGATAATTACATTACCCTGCGGGAACTTGATGTGATCCCTGCGGGCGCTTCGTTCAAGCAGGGCAAATCCCAGGGTTAACGGACCCAGTCGGCCGAAGAACATCAAAAATATTAACACTATCTTCGCCCCGGCGTTTAAGTTCGGAGTAATTCCGGTGCTGAGGCCGGTTCCAAAGCCGGCAAAAACCTCAAAAATGAGCTTCATTATCTCATGAGAATCCAACAGGCTCACCAGGATGATGCTGCCGAACAGGACCCCGATAGCCACCACCGTTACAGTCATGGCCCTGGTAACCGTATCTTGATCGATGCGTCTATTGTAAACCACCAAATCCCCCTGGGCCTGCATTCTGGATTTGGCAGCCAAAAAAAGAACCGCCAAGGTGGTAGTCTTGATGCCGCTTCCGGTTCCAGCCGGTGAGGCACCGATGAACATCAACAGTATAAGAATCATCCAAGTAGCAGGGATAGCCCGGTTGATATCGACGGAGGTGAAACCTGCGGCTCTGGAAGTAATACTTAAGAACAGTGAATTTGTCAGACGGTCGGCTGCCCCCATTTCTCCCCACAGAGTCCCGGATTCGGTAAAGAAAAAGAACACCATTCCAAAAAGTATCAGAACAACGGAACTGACAATGACCAGTTTGCTGTGCAGTGACAGCCGGTCAAACTGCTTCTTCTTCAATACATCCAGAATCACCGTAAAACCCAAACCTCCAAGGACAATAAGTCCCGCGATAATTATCAGAACCAACTTGTCCTCCTGTAAGGGGATCAGACTGGAATAGGCGTAATACTCCTGCCCCAGGATATCGATTCCTGAATTGCAAAAGGCGGATACCGCATGAAAAATTCCATACCAAAGGGCTTTGGCCGGAGGAAAATACTTGAGAAAGGCTATTGCCAGGAGAATGGCGCCAACAGCTTCAGCAGCCAGGGTAATCAATATAATAGCCCGGGCGAGACGAACCACCCCCCCCAGAGAATCACTTTTGAGAGCCTGCTTTAGTACCACTCGTTCCCTGAGTCCAATCCTTTTCCCCAGCAACAAGGCATAGAAGGTGGTCACTGTTATCAGCCCCAGACCTCCAATTTGGATCAGGACCAGTATAACCACATGGCCAAACGAGCTATAAAATGTTCCGGTATCAACAACCGTCATTCCCGTCACACATACGGCACTGGTGGCCGTGAAAACAGCATCCAGCAGGTTATTGTAATCACCGGATTTTAGTGCCCAAGGAAGGTAGAGAAACAGTGTGCCGACGAGAATAACCGCGATATACGTCAAGACTATCAACTGTGCCGGGGTTAATGTCCTCTTGGACTGCAACTGTCTTAACACGATAGGCCTCTCAATCAACTGTTGTTACCGGTGAGATAGGAAGCCGGTCCCGAGGCCCCCTATCCGACATAGTCAGCCTGCACCTACATCGAGGCAAACCTGTCCAGATGCTGAGTCAATCCGATACATATCAACACATCATCAGGATGGAGAACCTCTTCGCCGGGGGGAGCTACAATAAGTTCATCTCCTCTTTTGATAGCAATCACATTGACCCCGTATTTTACACGAAGGTTTGTTTGTTTCAAGGATTTTTGCACCAGAAAATGAGGCACCGTAACCTCTGAAAGACTGTATTTGTCAGAAATCGCGATATAATCCAGGAGATTGGCACTTACCAGGTAGTGGGCCAGCCTTTCCCCCATGTCCCTTTCGGGGTATACAATCTTATCTGCCCCCAGTCTTTCGAGTACCCGGCCATGCCGCTCATTTATGGCCTTGGCTACTACTTTTTTGACTCCCATTTCTTTAAGGGTTAGGGTAATCAGTATGCTGGCCTGGATGTCATTGCCGATGGCCACAATTACGACATCAAAGTTGCGAACTCCCAGACTCTCCAGTACTCTTTCTTCCTGGGCATCGGCTGTGATTCCATAGGTAACTTCATCTTTTAATTCATCTATGAGTTCTTCGTCCAGGTCTATAACCATAACATCATAACCCATCTTGTAGAGGGTCTGAGCAACACTGCTTCCAAACCGTCCCATACCAATCACTGCAAACTGCTTCTTCCTCAAGTTTCTGCCTCCCAATTAATAATGGCAGCAATAGCCCGTTTGAACTCTCGTGATATTAGGAAGATGATGCCTCAGAGCCGGGACATATCGGTACTATTTACGGTTAAGGCTTTGCTACTAACTGGTAAATTGCAAGTAAATCCCGGCAGTCAGTTTATGATGCCCAAGCGTAAATGCTGTTCTTTCAGAATCAAAAGGCACCGCTAGGGTGCCTTTTTTATTTTATCACTTTTTCTTTAACTCAAAGATTGTTTTTCGCCAGTTCAGCCAGTTCGGAGAAGGCCTGGGGGTCACTCACGGCCATTTCTGCCAGAACTTTACGGTTAATCTCAACTCCTGCCGTCCTTAAGCCGCAGATCATCCTGCTGTAGTTAATCCCGTTATTACGAGCCGCCGCATTTATGCGGGCGATCCAGAGTTTGCGGAAATCTCTTTTCCTTAGTCTTCGATGTGCATAGGCGTAGTTATAGCTCTTCAAAACCTGCTGGTTGGCAACACGAAATAGTTTGGACTTGCCTCCCCGATACCCTTTGGCCAGCTTGAGGATCTTTTTATGTCTTCTGCGGGTGGTTGTTCCGCGCTTTACTCTTGGCATAAGATCTTACAACCTCCTTTTTATTTGTAAGGGATCAGTCGTGCCACTTTGGCGGTATCGGCTTCGCTGGTATAACCACCCTTACGCAGTCTTCTCTTGCGTTTCGGGGTCTTGGAAGCCAAAAGGTGGCTGTGGAATGCACTAGCCCGCTTAATCTTACCCTTGCCGGTTTTCTTAAAACGCTTGGCGGCTCCGCGATGGGTCTTCATCTTAGGCATTTATGAAAAATCCTCCTTTAACTCGCATTATTGTTGGCGTCATTGGCGTTGTCACCCTTGGCAGCATCAAGTCTCGGAGCCAGTATCATCACCATATTACGCCCTTCAACTCTCGGCTCTCTCTCAACCAGAGCAATATTTTTCAGGTCTTCCGCCAGTTTATTACACAAGTCCTTTCCGAGATCAACGTGGGAAATCTCGCGTCCCTTAAACATAATCGTGACTTTCACCTTATCACCGGCATCCAAGAATTTGCGGGCGTTCCTGGACTTAACCAGAAAATCGTGATCCTCGATCCTGGTTCTCATCTTTACTTCTTTGACCGTGATGATCTTCTGTTTTTTTCGAGCCTCTTTATCCCGCTTACTCTGCTCATAACGGAATTTTCCGTAGTCCATCAAGCGGCAGACCGGCGGCTTGGCGCCAGGGGCAATCTCCACCAGGTCTAACCCCTTTTCCACGGCCATTTGCAGGGCTTCGCGAACGGGCACAATTCCAACCTGTTCCCCGTTTTCATCAACCACTCTGACTTCTCGTGCCCGGATTTCCTCATTGATTCTCCAGTCCTTGCTAATAAACAATCCACCTCCAAAAAACGAAAGCGGGCATACCCCGCTTTTCTCGAAGATATACTCCGCAGAAACTTGATTGGTCTACCCTATTGGCGATACCATAGGGTGAGAAGCGTGGGCCTCTACTTAGCATTATTAGACTTTGCTAAATTAGATTACCACATGGATTTACCGGTGTCAACCGGTGTCAGCCATGCTTCCAACAGTCAGTTCTTTTTTTTAACCTAATACTAAGGAGGTTACACATATGAAATGGCACACCGACTACCACTGGATGAACACCAGAAAAAAGAAAGAGTTTGTTAACATCACCGATCTGGTCCGCCAATCGGTAGAAGCCGCCGACATCCAGGAAGGCATGGTCCTCGTCAGCGCCATGCATATCACCTCTGGGGTTTTTGTCAATGACGAGGAGCCCGGGATTAAAAACGACTTCATGGAATGGGCTGAAACCCTGGCACCTTTCCGGATCGACTACCAGCATCACCGTACCGGCGAAACCAATGGCGATGCCCACTTGAAAAGCATCCTTTTCCACCACCAAGTTGTGGTACCGGTCACCGCCGGCAAATTGGACCTGGGTCCCTGGCAGCAGATATTTTATGCGGAGTTTGACGGCCAGCGCCGCAAGCGTCTCCTGATCAAGGTCATGGGAGAATAACCCCTGAGTTATGTATGGCGGGAAACGGCTTCTGGGCCCTTCCCGGGTGGAGAGGGCCCAGGCAAAGCGGTCTTATCTCTCTCTTATTTCCCGGACCAGTTCGTTTATGAAATCAGCACTCCCCCGGCTGCCGATATCTCCTTCCCCGCGTTTCCGGACCGATACGGCGCGAGATTCAACCTCTTTATCCCCCACCACCAACATATACGGGATCTTCTGCATCTGGCCTTCCCTGATCTTATAGCCCATCTTTTCGCTGCGGGCATCAACATCCACTCTTATACCGACCTTTTTCATCTCCCGGGCCAGCTCGTTGGCATAATCATGGTGCCGTTCAGTTATGGGGATGATCCGGGCTTGAATTGGAGCCAGCCATACCGGAAAAGCTCCTGCGTAGTGTTCGGTCAGGATACCGATAAACCTCTCCATACTTCCGAAAACCACCCGGTGAATCATTACCGGCCGGTGTTTTTCACCGTCTTCCCCTATATAGGTGAGGTCAAACAGCTCCGGAAACTGGAAGTCAAGCTGAATGGTACCACACTGCCAGGTGCGGTCCAGAGAATCTTTCAGGTGAAAATCGATCTTGGGACCGTAAAAAGCCCCGTCACCCTCATTTATCTTATACTCCATGCCCTTATCATCCAGAGCCTGTTTAAGGACCTGGGTGGCCTTCTCCCAATCCTCATCGGAGCCCATGGCTTTTTCCGGTTTGGTGGAGACCTCCACATGATACGAAAAACCAAACTTGGTGTATACCTTGTCGATCAGTTCGATTACCCCGGTTATCTCGTCGATCATCTGCTCCGGCAGCATGAATATGTGAGCATCGTCCTGCGTAAAGGCCCTGACCCTCATCAACCCGTGCAATACACCCGACATCTCGTGGCGGTGGACCAACCCCATCTCCGCCAATCGTATCGGGAGTTCGCGGTAGCTGTGCAGGTTCTGTTTATAGACCAACAATGCTCCGGGACAGTTCATGGGTTTAACCGCAAAATCCGCATCATCTATCCTGGTGAAGTACATGTTTTCGCGATAGTGATCCCAGTGGCCGGAACGCTCCCACAGAGAACGTTCCAGGATGATAGGGGTTCTTATTTCCAGGTACCCCGCCTCGTCATGGACTTCGCGCCAGTATTTCTCCAGTTCATTGCGGATGATCATGCCCTTGGGCAAAAAGAAGGGAAACCCCGGACCTTCATCCAGAATTACAAACAGGCCCAGTTCCCGTCCCAGCTTGCGGTGGTCGCGTCTCTTCGCTTCTTCCAGTTTGTACAGGTAATCATCAAGCTCTTCTTTTTTGAAAAACGAAGTGCCATAGAGCCTCTGCAGCATCTTCTGCTTCTCATCACCACGCCAATAGGCTCCGGCGAGGTTCATCAGTCTGAAGGCTTTAATCCTGCCGGTGCTCGGGAGGTGGGGACCGGCACAGAGGTCTACGAATTCACCCTGGCGGTAAACACTGATAGTGGCGTCCTCGGGCAGGTCCTCGATCAGCTCAACCTTGTACTTCTCTCCCGCATCTTCAAACATCTTGCATGCTTCGGCACGGCTCAGCTCGCTGCGTAAAAGAGGATAGTCCTCTTTGATGATCCTGGTCATTTCCTGTTCAATCGCCGCCAGTTCCTCCGGCCCTATGGCTTCCGGGAAATCAAAGTCATAGTAGAATCCCTTTTCTATCGCCGGGCCAATGGCCAGGGCCGCATCAGGATACAACCTCTTTACTGCCTGAGCCATTACGTGGGCGGTTGTGTGACGGTATACCTCCAAGGCTTCCGGATCATTGGCAGTCAATATCTCCAGGTGACCATCCTCATTTAAGGCGGTGCCCACATCTATTAACCGCCCGTTGAAGCGGGCTGCTACAGCCTCCCGGGCGAGTCGGCCGCTTATCTGCTTGGCTATTTCCAGAGCCGTAATCCCGCGGGGATACTCTGTGATTGCACCGTCCTTTAAGCTGATTTTTATCATACCTCAATCCTCCCTACGGAAATAATACAATTATCGCAACCTGTATCAGTCCAATAAGAAAGCCCAGTACTCCCCCCAGGACTTCAATGAGCCTCAATTCCCTGGATGCCACTTCCCTAACCAGGCCCTCCAGCTGTATAACTTCAAAGGCCAGAATACGCTTCCTGACAATCTCGCTCACTCGAATCTCCTCGGTCAAATGTTGACCGGCGAATTCAGTCACTTGGGGCACCAGGTTCCGGCTCTCTCGCACCAGGATACCTTCAACCAAATCAGCCAAAACCCGAGCCAGGTTCTGGGGAATCAGCCGCGGCATAGCCTCCTCCAGCCTGTTCCTGACCTTTTCCGAGACGAGCTTAACCATCTTGTCCTGCATTTCAGGATCACTGAACTGGTTGACAAGATCATCAACCGACAGCAAGTCTCTCTCTACCACTTCTCCGATCTTGTTGGCTATTGCTTCCTGTCGCCGAGGGAGCAGCCCCTGAATCTCCAGACCAAGCATTCGGATCGGCTCCCGTGGGTGAAAAAGCATCTTGATGGCGACAACATTTGTCAGGTAGCCGATCATGGCGCTGATCAATGGTACGGCAAGTAAACGGAACAACTTACCACCTCTACTCCTGCCCCGTACCCTAAGAATATAACAAATCTTGTTTTATGCTGCAATTATACCGGATTTCAGAGAGATATTGTGTACAACGCCAGATTATCCGTCAATACATCTTGCCGGCAGAACTATCGCTTATTAGTAATAGTCTACCAAATAATAAGCCCTGCATCGGCATGCAGGGCTCACTGCTGCTATCATGTAGAGTATTCGTTTATTTGTTCATGTCCGGTTCCGGTTAAACCTGGGACAGGGCTCACCAGCAGGTATCAAAGACCGGAGCCATATTGGGGGATTCTTCAATGATCAGAACGCCGGTGCCCCAGGCATCTGTCACATCCCGGGCACATCAACACCCTTTCCTTAAAGACCCTTTTAATAATCTGGGCCGACCCTGTATCCGGTAGCTTGCCTGATGAGTGGAATATAATCCGCCTTGGTGCAACCGTGATCAGGACGCTGATAAGAATGTCATCCAGGTTATCACTGCTGCCGAGACCATCTTCCAGGTAAAGATCAATGAAATCATGTTCGATAACGCGGCCGTTTTCGTCCCAAAACTGAAAAACCCCGTTTTCCGCGAGGTATACATTGACTTCCGGGTTTTTGGGAGGCTGGGTCTCTACGAAATACTTCAAGAGCCGGATAAAGTCGTTATACTGTTTTTCACTCTTGTAGTCCTCGTAAGCCAAGTCGACAGCAAACCTTATCTCCCGCCAATACTCCTGTAGGCTGAAGTTCACCAATCCCTCAAGATTAAGGGTATCATGAGTCTCGAGGTGCTCAAGGATGCTATGAGAGATCTTGTTTCTACGCCCGAATTTCAACAACAGGTTAAGGCTTTCATTGTCAATACAGCGACGCAAAAAATGAACCGCTCTCTCCGCCAGTTCCACCTGTTCTTCCAACGGCAGCCGCTTACAGCTCCGTTCCACCTGTCTCCGAATAAGTTTCTTTTCCCAGTGATTGAGTATCGCTTCAGACAGGATCTCCGCTAACTGGTGTTTGAATATATAAATGATGTCCTCATCATGAAAAACCCCGCTGCAGGTAGAACCGTTCAGGGTTACCAGCAGCCGGTTAAACGGCTCCCCATTGATGATCTGGAATTCTAGCTGGAACCCTCGTTCTTTAAGCCAGTAAAAGCCGGTCTCAAGCTGCTCCATGATATGCTGGCAGCCATTTTGCATAACTAATTCCAGTGAATAGTGCATGGTAAAGCCCTCCGGGCATGATGTTTTATTATATGTCTCACGAAAACCGCATATACAACGCTCAACCTAAGAAAAAACACCCATATTCGCCGGTAAGAGCCGGAACAGTGAAATGAATCAGATTCAGTCAGATACGCTAACAACCAACCAGATTATTGCCCGAATTACCCCCAACAAAAAAGGTCCCCGAATTATTTCCGGGGAACCCTTCAGCCCATAGCACTGCAAGCCATTTATTCAGGAATTTTATATCAATCCTGAAGTCTCGCCAATATTCCCATTCAGGAAAAACTTTTGAAGTGCCTCCGGCGGCATTCTTTCGTAATACCGCTCAAACCTGTCCAGTTATTTATAGTACATACCTGCCAATTCCATGTCAGTTGTGAATGAAATGGTATACGTCAGAGTCTGGTTCTCATACTCGGCCTTGGCGACAACAACAGCATATTCCGTTTTCGATTTTTTGTCTGTATACCCGGCAACACGAATGTCTTTAACGCCCTTAAACAAACCGGCTTCATCAATATCCGCATAGACCTGCTCCAAGGTCGCATCAGTAAGTTCTTCCTTCATAGTAGAGGTACTCATTGCTAGCAGACCCTCACTGTCCTTGGCATTTACCAATTGAATGACTTCTTTCGCTGAAGACTCGACTTTCGCCTGATCAAACTTATCAGACAGTTCCGGGCCGCCACAGCCGGTTAAAACCACCAGACTCAAAACAGCAATCGCGGTCAATAGACTACCTTTCCTCTTCAACTGTTTTTCCTCCTTTGATGTAATATTTTCTGGAATTCCAGGAATAAAGAACTAAGGCCAAGGCCACTACCGCAAGTATTCCTTCAATCGTTGGAATGGAAAGCTTCAGGTAGTTGAAAAAAGGTATCGAGCCGTCAACAGCACCGTGAAGCAGAATTGCCAGAATTAAATAAGCAGCTCTTTTATCCCTCTGAAATCCGTTCCAGACCACAATGGTAAATGACACATGCAGGGTTACAGCTATGATCCGCTCGACAATTCCCCATGACAAATCCATCAAGGAATAGCCGGCCAGTATTGCCGGACCCAGAACCATCACGGCCTCTACTAAACCGTGTCCCAATCCAAATATTACGGGTTGAACTATGCTTGTTCGAGCCGGCTTCATAAAGAATTGTTTAAGTATAAATCTAAAGGATTCTTCCGCGATTCCGGCTGAAAGACCGATCAGAATTCCCGCCAGCAATGGGTGAAAAATCGCAAACATAGAAAACTCTGTAGTCGATTGCACCCATTTAAGGATTGGTATTCTGAGAATGGGCTGAGAGATTATGAAACATAATCCTCCCAGAGCAAACCAGAGCAAATGTCTCGGTATTGAAGCTTTCTTCACATAGTCTCCCAACATTAAGTATTCATGCCTCCTGGGAGGCGAGCCAACTCTCCGTTCTAAATGATCTCCGATACCTCCTGGAATAGACTTATCCGGTGTTGCCCAAGATTTCGGACTTTCCTGGACAAATAAATGGTGCGCGGTATAGGACTTGAACCTATGACCCCCTCCGCGTCAAGGAGGTGCTCTTCCTCTGAGCTAACCGCGCACGTTTGGCCGGGGTCTTTCCTGAACACCCTTCACGTCAAGATTGTTCCTTTCTCAGACCCCCAACAATTAAGTTTTCGGTAAACCCGTCACCAGTCTCCGGTAAAACACCGTGACCGTTAACATTTTTATAATATCATGAA
Organism: Syntrophothermus sp. DTU052; assembly: GCA_001512495.1. Taxonomy (GTDB): domain Bacteria; phylum Bacillota; class Syntrophomonadia; order Syntrophomonadales; family DTU052; genus DTU052. Next base: position 35,267 of record LFRU01000098.1, read on the forward strand.
AAGCAGAAAAATCAAGTCTGGAGAAACCTGACCCCCGCCAAAATCCTCTGCTTCGCCCTCATGTAAGATGGTATAAAAGAGTCATTCTATATTAATCGATTCCTTCGTATTCATGGTATGAAACCAATATTTTTTAATCTCCGGTCGTAAAAGATTTTCTGCGATTTGTTGCTCATTTAATACAAGATTCTGCTTTGGCAAATTATAGGCTGTCAATGGCGGCAGTGTGCTTGTAAAGGAGTGATCAGAATAATAGTAATCCTGCGCCGTAACAGTGTAGCCATATTTCTGTTTGCCTGTTGCTTTTTTGCAATCACCTCTGTAGTATATACACACGGCTTTCATCCGGATTTGGAGCAGTGGCAAAAGCGGGGGTTGGTTGTTACTTCAGTCGATACCAAACAAAAAGTAGTTGCCCTGACTTTTGATGATGGGCCTAATCCCGATGCAACAACGGAAGTTCTAGACCTGTTGCAAAAGTATGAGGCTCGCGTCACCTTTTTTGTGCTGGGCATGCACGCGGAGAAATATCCGGAACTGATTAAGAGCATCCAATACCATGGGCATGAAATCGGCAGTCACGGCTACACCCATAATGTCAGACAGTATAATAACCCGCAATTCGCGCGTTCTGATGTTCAGCGTAGTTTGCAGGTAATCACCTCAATATCCGGAATCCGTCCTCACCTTCTGCGGCCGCCTGGTGGCTTCTTGTCCCGCCAACTGGTCAGTTACTGCATTGACGAGCAGTTGACCATAGTCATCTGGAACTGGGACGCTGACTACAAGGATTGGAAGGCTGTAGACTCGTGCCTCTTGGCCAAACAGATCATCACCGGAGTCGAGCCTGGACAGATCATACTGCTCCATGATGGAGGAGAGAATCGCCAAGTGATGATTAACGCTCTCTCCCTGGCATTGCCGACATTATCCAGGATGGGCTACCGGTTTGTGACGGTCAGTGAGCTCTTAGCGCTGAAAAACCAGTAATAAAGGAAGCCTTCGAACAATAACCTTTTATAAAAGCCGTGGGGGTGAAAAATTTTGAGGCCAACCGTGGTCGGTTTTTACCATTTAACTACACGCGCCAGAATCCTCCTGTTAGCGGTTGCAGTCGTGTTTTTTACCGTCAGTTCAGTAATCTATGTCAATGCATACCACCGTCTCAAACCCATCTATGAAGTTGTGACCAAAGAGAAGGTAATTGCCCTGACCTTTGATATCAGTTGGGGCAACCAGACCCCGGAACCGGTTATAAATATACTGAAGGAACACGATATCCGCTCGACCTTTTTTCTCTCTGGTCCCTGGGCCAAACAGTACCCGGAAATACCCCGGCGTATCAAGAAGGACGGGCACGAGATCGCCAGTCATGGTTATCGACACGTAAATCTCAGCACCCTAAGCCGGGCTGAAATCAAACAGGAGATAATGAAAGCCCATGAGGCCCTCAAAGAGGTAACCGGAGTCAGCCCAAGCCTGATAAGAACTCCCAATGGTGACTATAACGATGAAGTGATCAAGGGAGCCGAGGAATGTGGGTACAAGGTTATACAGTGGAGCCTCGATTCTCTTGACTGGATGAACCCCGGTGCCAACACTATCGCCGAACGGGTAATCAAGCGAGCCAAACCGGGCGACATAGTCTTAATGCATGCCAGTGATACCTGTAAACAAACCACCGAAGCCCTGCCGGTTATTCTTAAGGAACTCAAAAAACAGGGTTACAAATTCGTAACCGTTTCAGAACTGCTTAAAAAAGGGGAGGCCAAGTAAGCCTCCCCTTTGGTCACCACAACATATAGAATCACAGTGCAGACCGGTTTCGTACAATTCTGATCAACTGACAGCCGTATTATTCGCTGTCGTTCGGTGCAATCTTCTGTCCTGTTATATTCTTAACTGTGTAGTCCCCGTCGGGTACAAATTGCGCCCCGAGATCCTCAAGCGGGGTATATGTAGCTCGGGCTGGAACATCCTCACTCAGTTCTTCGATGCGATAACTAACGGTGGTCAGGATGTGCCCATCCTCCATGCGAACATAGAATACATCCCCGACCTCTCCTTTGAATTCCTCGGGAAACAGCAATTCGGTCGCATAGAACTGCCCGCCTAGTTCCGCTTCTGTTGGCACCTGTATACCCTTCAATTCTCGAAAGTCACTGATGATAGTAGACTGACTGACCGTTGGCGGGTCCGGCGGAGGTGAAGCGTTTTTATCTCCCTCCGCTTTGTATAAATAGGCAACATAAGCCAGTAATGCCACAATCAATATCCACAACAGCACTCGCGGATTTCTAGTTCTGCTCAATCTTGGTCCCTCCTTTCTAAGACTCGCCATCCCATTCAATTGTTCAACGTGCACAATTCAAACTCCTGCCAGGCCTACTTCCTCTCCATTCTCTCATTATGCGGCGGTAAAGGCCCAAGCACGAAGGCTGTGGGGCTATGGGCATATAAGTTAACAAAAATAAAAAGGCCAGCCCCTAATGCGCTCAGACTGCTCAAATATCCATTTTGTCCATAATGTCTAGGACGGTGGTAAGAAAACCTTTAAGGTCTTCTCGGTCATTTATCCCTGCTCTGAAACTTATTTCAGGGAATTTGCCTTTAGAACAGACTTTTAAGGATACCTGGTAATAGGTTTCCTCCTTTCCTTCCTCCTCTTGTTGCCATTCATCTTCAAAGAGTTCAGGTTCATCCTCGGCATCTAATTCCAGGTCAGTCGGGGGCATTGGAAGACCGGATTCCCGCTCCCATTCGCAGTCTCTGATGATTTCCGTTACAATCCAGAGAATGTCTGAGTATTTCATATCAAGTTCCTGGCCCAGACGAATTATTTCGTTGGCCACCGGAGTTATCTTCAACAGATCTGAAAGGTTGACGGGATCCCCTTTTTCCCATTTGTCCCTCATCCTAACCACCTCCAATTCTCAACTGTACAGACATCAGTAAATTAGTATACCTGAAACCGAGTTTGCTGTCTACCAATACCCATCCTTCTACATTCTGCAATTATTGTTTCGGAAAACCGCCCCAGTGCTTGATGCCCAGGAATTGCTCCAACAAATCCGGTTTTCCACTTTAACCTATACTTCGCTACCAACAGGTTTTCAACCTTTCCTCAACCTGAGGAAAATTTTGGTCCAGCTGTTAAGGCCTACATCGCCACTCTTTATCTAATCATTAAAATGCCAATGAGTTCGGCATTAAAAACCCTTCAGTCTACAAATACTATAGTGAAAGGAGGTTCTGGCAGTGAAGGTCAACTGGCAGCACTTAGCCACTATCGCGGGAGTTTTGGCGTTATTGTTTATGCTGCTCTCTTCCCGGCAGGAGATTGAAATGCCCAAAAAGCCGAATCTTCCTGCTCCAAAATCACAGTGGTACTTAATAAACCGTGCCACCAACCAGGCTTCGAGCGCTTACACTGAACTTCCAGGTGCCCCGGTATCGTCCAGCGGCCGTCCCTACTTTATTGGTGGAGTAGCGGTTCATCCGAAGGTTCCCGGGGGCGACCACCTTGACCCGATCATCCCATTTGGAACGGTCATTATGTTGGAAAACCCCAAAAGTATCACTATACAGGGACAGAAATTAAACGCCTTTACGGTAATCGATACCGGAGATGCTGACTGGAGCAGGTTTGGAGATTCCCCTTATTGGGTCGATTTTTACTTCGGAACCGGCAATTACTGGAACAACCGAGAAGCCCTCAACTACGGTCTGCGCAACATCGACTACTACTGGTATGAACCCTTTGAATGATAATATTGGGGCACCTCAATCTCATAACCGTCGGGGGTCACTACCTGACAGAGGCTGCCGTGGTAGTCTCGCTCCGGTATCGCTACAATATGATATCCCTTGCGAACCGGTTCAATTACCACCTGCAGCTGGTTTTCATGTTTGAGTATCTTTTTGATCACCGCTTCAAGAGCAATAATGGCCACTTCGTCACCGCTCTTAAAGGCTACGCCCATTGGTCCGGTATCATCAGTAAACCCCATGGTCGGGCTTAAATCAAACCAATAGGAACCCCCTCCTCGATAAACAAATACACGATGACGGTTATTCTCAATCAGCCGTGGGACATAGCAAAATCTACCGCTATTCCAGGCCTTACTGTGCCACAGGGGTATATAGATAGGACGCACCCATTTATCATTAATTTCCAGAGTTCGATAGCTGATGGTAGAACCTTTTTTCATAACCTCTTCAGCGGTATACGGGCATACCGGCGGAGTTTCAGGATGTATCACTTGAGGTGCCGGCGGTTCCAGAAAGGTCAAGCGGTCAGCAAGAGCCTGGTTTTCCGATCGCAAGCCGGCCAGCCGGTACTCGTAATAACAGATGGTCCCTAACAGCAGTATCAGGGTCAACAGAAGGCAGTAAAGTGAGTTTCTGTTCATGAAATCCCTCCACTACATCATAAAGAGCATGGGGGGAAAATATGACGAACAACCGGCATTAAAGGCTGTCAAACTCTGTAAGCAATACCTTGAATTGTGGCATCAGATAATCCCGGTTCCAGAACCGGATCGGGCTCAATTATTGGGATATATCCCAAGAGAGATGGACTATGCAGATACTGCATTGCAGGAGATGAAAAATGTCGGGGTAAATATCAAGCCGGTAGTAATAATGATTCTGCTGGCCTTGACTTTTGTGATCGGCTGGGCCTTATGGCCGGCAGATCACCAACCAAGGGAGACAAGTCTTAAGCAGGCCATCGAGTTGTGCTTGCCCACTGCCTTTCGCTGGTCATCCGATGCGCGCTTGACGTATGTGATCAGTACGGAAGCCGGGGAATATACCCCGGGCAGTCAGGGCCAAGACGGGCTCCGTTCCAACTGGAACATCATCTTTGTCAATGAGAAAACAGGACAAAACCTTCTGGTGGCTGTGCGTCAGGGTAGAATTGCATATACCAGAGAACTGCTGATGGCCTTTAAGGAGCCCATCGATCTTTCCCAGCTGAAACTGGATTCCTCCGACGCTGTCAAGCATTTGGCGGATAGCAAAAAACCACTGCCTGACAGAGTTCATTTCGAACTCATCAACCAGACCTCCCCTGTTCTGCGGGTTTATCTGGTTGGCTCCAGCCGCAATTTGCAGATTGCCTGCATGGATGAGGCTACCGGTGAGGTCATCTCAAACTGGTGTGCTGCTGTAAACTAGAATCCGGTCATCTCCCTGCCAGTTGTAAACACAGATATCAGATAGAATCAGCTCGACCTGATCCTTAATCGGTTCAAAATCAGGAGATGATACCGGAACAGAATACTCAATTTCGAAAACGTGGACCGGCATGACCTGCCAGCAAAGCAGCTTAAGCTCTTCAAGCCCCTCTTCCAGAAACTGCATTTCCGCTACCGGTACCGAAAACGGAGTATTGCGGTAAGCATTGTCGCTCAGGTGGG
>LFRU01000098.1:40778-89454 GCA_001512495.1 Syntrophothermus sp. DTU052
ATATCTCATGTTAAATAAGCCTTGCACTCGCATCACCTTTCGGGTTTATTTTGTAACACTTGGTAGTCTCGAATTCACTTCTACCTGATAAAAAGTCATAATCCGGACGATTGCCGGATCAATCCACTGTCATTTTATCAAAACCAGGCAACAATAGTATACGGGACTTATCAAGCATTAAAAAATGTCAGTGACGTACCCCGTCCGAAACCCTGGAAATCGGATAAAAAAACCCCCCGAATGGGGGGCTCTCTTGTTTATTTTGCCGGGTGGTTAAACTATGCTTCCATTTTTACGGGAGTGGATTGGCCTCGACCAAGGGCCGCCAGCAAGCCCAGTAAAACAACCAGGGCAATCAGGCCGTTTGTCAATCCCCCGGCTGCGGGCTTAACCGGAGCGGTCCGGAATACGTATATCACGCTGCCTTGAGCACCGTCAGGCTTGCCCAGGAAAGTGTCAACAGCTTCCACATTGGCCTTAAGGCTGTCTTTTATGGCACCTGCGGAACTCAGATCGACCAGACCGGCTGCCAGACTGACTTTGGCAGTTGAGGCTCCTTCGCCAATCTGAGCAACCCCGCTCTGCATCTTCTTCAGTCCGGGTACCACCTGACCGCTGACCCCTTGATAGAGCGCGTCGCTTCCATCCTTGATCGTTGCCATAGCAAACAGTATCGTTCCAGGTTTGCCTTCCAACAACACGGGAACAGGAGTGCCGTCAGCTTTGACGTCGCCAAGGCCTTGTACCACCTGATCCAGGCCGGCGCTGGTCCGGGCCAGAGAATCATTAACCTGTCCCAGTCCTGCCTTGACCGCTACCAACGATGCCGGGAAGTCCACCTGGCCCGCGGAAGTAGTAATCTGTCCACCTTTCTCCAGGGCACTCAGGTTGCCGGACAGGACATTTATCTTGGGTATTATCGCCTTCGATATCAGGTCGGCAGCCGGCCCGCTGCCAGCCAGTGACTTGAGGGTGTTTATATCGTTGTACAGGGAAGTTGTGGCCGAAGGTGTTTGACCGACATCCGCAGGGTTACCGATTACACCGTTCAAGCCGGCTACCAGTTGCTGCTGGGCATCCACTGCCGGTATGAGCTGCTTGTCAACGCTTGAACGCACCAAATCAATGGCGTCCTTAGCTCCGGGTGACCTTCCTCCAGCATCCTTCCCCTGAGCAGCGTTGAAGGTTGCAGGATCAAATCCTGGAGTTGCTATCCCCATCCGAATTTTGACCAGATTGCTGTACAACGAGTCAATTCCGGAACTTATCTGACGCAGGCCATTTATGACGGTCCCCTCGGCGCGTTCATTGCCCAGACCTTTCAATAACGTGTTGAAGCCGTAAAGGAGAGTATCAGGTTTTGACTCTGCACCGACTCCCTGCTCAATGGATTCAAACCCTGAATACAGCTTCTCAAAAGCTGTCTTTATGCCGCTCAAGGAGTCGGTCTGAGATGATTCAGGCAGTACGGGAATGATGGCAATGTCAAAGGAGTCCAGTTGAATATTTCTTCCGTCAGCTTCCAAAACAGCGTATTGTTTCGAGGGATAAGAAGGAGGAATGAGGGGGATGGTCCAACTTACAGTTGTTACTCCCTGAACATCCGTAACCACTCCCTCAGGGGATTCTCCTCCCACGCCGGGGGCGGTTACATTGTCAAAATACCGGTTGTCAAACTTCCAGCCTGACAGGGAAACGACATAGGGGGTAAAGATTACGGCTTCTTTGGAGACTGTTTCTCCCTGGTCATTCTGGAATTCAAGGACCTTCGGCGTACCAGTGGTGTTCTCCACTGTCACCACAATTTTGAGATGACCGCTTTTGCCCAGGAGTTCAGCCGGTTTCACCTGTTGCCCATCCAGGAAGTACTGGATGTCGATATTAACCGGGAACTTCATATCCTTTACTGCTGACTGGTCAAGGGTCGCCAGATAGTAAATGTCTTTTAATCCCTCAACCTGGGTGTTGATAGCAATTTGCCCGTCTTGAACAACCAACTTTTCTTTGCCGTAGAGATTGCGCAGTGAAGTCAGGCTGTAAGCGGACTTGTCAGTTACCTGGACCTGCCCTTCCCCGCTGATTCTCAGGTGATTCAGGACCTGAATTCCACTCACGTTTCCATTGGCATCAAAGGTTGTAAGAACGAGTTCATTGTCCTTAATTCCGGAGAGGTTTCCCCCGGCACTAAAAGCCGCGAGTGGATTTGCCGCCACCAGGAGCAGGCCTAGAATTACAGCGACAAGTTTGTGGATTCGGCAACGGTTTTTCAACCTCAGCTCCCTCCTTCCCTGGCGGCGCTTGCAACCGCCATTTTTAGGATAAACAGGCCCAAGACCAAGCCGACCAGCAGGGAAACTGCTGCGCCAACTGCGGCGGGTACTCCGGCACTTGCCAGAACTGTCGGGTCATTTTGATAGAGCGGGTAAACCGCGGCATACAGACCTCCCCAACCGATTAGAAGTCCGTCGAGCCGGAGACCGACAGCCGACAACAAGAGTGCCAGGAATAGCGAAACCGCGCTAACTACTGCTACATACCCCGTGTTGTACGGTGGCAGCGGAAAGGCTATAGCCAGCACAAAGATACCTGCCAGTCCAATTACGAGTCCGAGTAACATGCTTAACCCCATCTTGAAAAATTCGCCGTTTGGTCCCAGTGTGACGAAGAAAGCTAGTGCGATAGCCGCCAGGAAAAATGCTTGGGCTCCGAGCAGCCCTTGGAAATAGATGAATACGCCAAACAGTACTGCAGCGACTAATCCCATCAACAAGACCTTCTTCAAACAACCTCACCCCCAATAAAAAGTAATTTGACCCAGCCTTTCCCTGATATATTAATTTCTACCTAATATTATATTTTTCCTTCTTATGATCCTGTTGATTTTGTGGGGGTTGGCAGTAAGATTTGGTGAAGAAAGGTGTGATCTTCGGCCATCAACCTCATGCGCCTGTCAAGCAGCATGAGGTTGCGGAAACTATGCGGGGTTGCTGCATAACCGAGAGCCTAAGAGATGGCGTAAAACGTTGGATTGGTATCTAAAAGTCGGGGATTAACGGCGTGCACGAAAACTGACCAACTGGAACAGGGTCGGGACACTGGATCACCCCAAAAGCGACCCGGTTATTCAGGCTCGCTCCCTCCGAATTCGCGTTTGAAGGGGATAGCTTCCCATTCCTGATCCACTGACTTAATCAGCTCCGATATCTTACCTTCCGCCCGGCTTAGTTCCTCCTGACAACGGCGATACAGGCTGATGCCCTCCTGAAACAGTTCCAGAGATTTCTTGAGAGGCAGATCGCCTTCCTCCAGCTGTTTCACAATCTCCTGCAGCCGGTTATAGTCCTGTTCAAAGCTCATCACACCAGTCTCCTCTCCTTATTTCTCGGACCTCCACCTTGATTTCACCGTTGCGCACGGTAAGGTTGAGCAAAGAGCTTGGTTCCACCTGCTCGATAACCCGCACCACTTCCCCGTCTTCCGTGCGGGCTATAGCATAACCCCTTTCCAATACCTTGAGGGGGCTGATGGCATCCAGAGTCACCGCCAATTGTTTTAACGATGACGACCGGGTACTTAGAGTATTCATCATATGGTGCTGCAGGCCCTGCCGGAGATGCTGCAATTCCCGGCGGTGGGGTTCAAATAAGCAGTGCGGCTTTTTCCATATCCTTCTTTCTCTAAGGTAGTCCAGTTGGGCCCACTTCTGGCTGCAGTACCTCTCCATTATCCGCCGCAGACGAAGACCGGTGGTAATTAACTGCTCCTGATAAGCAAGCATATCCGGCACCGCCATCTGGCCGGCCTGGGTGGGCGTGGCGGCTCGGACATCAGCAGCAAAATCAGCCAGACTGAAGTCTATCTCATGACCAACTGCCGAAATAACCGGAATCCGCGACTGGGCGATGGCCCTTACCACTTTTTCGGTATTAAAAGCCCAGAGGTCCTCCAGAGAACCTCCGCCGCGGCCAACGATTATTACTTCCGGTTTCCCCCACTGGTTGAGGGCCTCCAGCGAACGGGCAATCTCATCCGGTGCCTCGGGACCCTGTACCGCAGCAGGAGCCACGACAATGTGACAGCCGGGATGCCGCTGTCGAACCACCCGGATGATATCCCTCAGTGCGGCTCCGTCACCGGAGGTTACCACCCCCAGGCAGTTGACGAAACGAGGAATAGGACGTTTGCGGCCTCGATCAAAAAGCCCTTCCTTTTCCAAGCGCTCCTTGAGCTGGGTCAATGATAAGAATAGACGGCCCAGGCCGTCCGGTTCCATTTCCTCCACATAATACTGGTAACGTCCGTATTTCTCGAATACGGATATATACCCGCGGGCAATCACCTTCAAACCGTCACCCGGCTTAAAGTCAACGCCTTTAGCCCGGTTGCGAAACATAACACAGGCGACACTGGCTGTTTCGTCCTTGAGATTAAAGTACATATGCCCCGACTTCTGGTAATAGCGGAAATCGGCGATCTCGCCTCTTACCCAGACATTCTGCAGCAGCCGGTCATTTTCAAGGACCGACCTCAGGTGAGCTGTCAATTCCGTTACCGAAAGAATTCGGTTGCCCGGTAACACCATTTCACCCATTTCTGCCTGCGGCTTTCACCAGATTGGAAAGCAGCATGGTGATCAGCATCGGACCCAAGCCTCCCGGTACCGGCAGCAGATATGGTCCGGCCTCCGACCTGAAATCATCGGTTATCACATTCCCACAGGTCTTGCCGTCTATCCAGTGGAAACCCGCATCGATAACCAGGGCGCCATCCTCAAACGCCGAGGAGGAGACTGAGCAAGGCTCACCCTTTTCCAGCACTACTACCTGATACACGGACATATCGATCCAGGGTTCCAGCTCACCAACGACCGTCACCGGATACTCACGCCCGATGAGCAGTGAGTTCAAGGGTTTGATCAGGTCCAGAGAATCTCCCACCAGCAGAACCCGGGGGCGGGGGGCTCGGACATAATCGTCTATTAAATGCAGGATGGCTGCGGATGCGCAGCTGGTGAATACCTGTTTCCCCAGGTACCCCAATCCCAGGTTCAGGGGATGGAATCCATCCACATCCTTGGATACCTCAATGGCCGCAATTACCTCATCCTGATCCACCCCCGGCGGCAGGGGGAGTTGAACCAGTATTCCGTGGACTTCCGGATCACTGTTAAGTTTGTTGACAAGAGCCACCACCTCGCCGGTGGTAGCCTCGGTCAAATGATGTATCTGGCACCGTCCCCCGATCTCCTCGGTGACGCGCTTTTTCATGTTGACATAGCGCTCGCTTTCCTGGTCGTTGCCCACCAGGACCACAGCCAGTACCGGGGTACGACTCAAACGCTCGACCTCTGCTTTTAATTCTTCTCTGATGCTTCGGGAAAGCTTCTGTCCGTCAATTATGGGCATGTTTCTTATTCCTCCATTTTCAACTGCCAGTCAACGGCATCTATCAGATTCCGTAACAGGTAAGCGGTAGTAACCGTGCCTACCCCGCCGGGAACCGGGGTTATGAAAGCGGCTCGTTTAGCGGCTTCTTCAAATTCAACATCTCCCACCAGCTTGCCGTCAACATAATTGATTCCCACGTCAATCACAATCGCGCCCGGCTTAATCCATTCACCCTTGACAAATGCGGGTCTCCCCACTGATGCCACCAGCACGTCGGCCCGCTCTACATGCTCCTTCAGGAGCCCTCTCTCACTGGTTCCGGAATGGCACACGGTTACAGTGCAGTCAAGGCCCGTCAGCATAAGGCTGGCCGGCTTGCCCACAATGTCGCTTCTTCCGAGAACAACCGCCTCCAGTCCCCGCAGTTTAGCTCCGGTGGCCTTTATCAAATGAATCGCGCTTAAGGCGGTACACGGCGCCAGCACCGGCCGGCCCAGGAACAGTCGTCCCAGGTTGTGCGGGGTCACACCTTCCACGTCTTTTTTATAGTTGATCGCCCACTGCAGAGCCCGGCCATCAATGTGCTTGGGCACCGGCATGTGAAGCATGATACCATGAACAGAAGGATCGCTGTTCATCGATTCGATTGTCCTGACCGCCTCGTCCTGTGACACGGTGTCAGGGAGGCTTACAAGCTCACTCTTAATCCCGACCTTCTCGGCGCTGCGCATCTGGGATGCCAGGTACGCCTGGGACGCCGGATCTTCACCGATTTGAATAGTCACCAGACGGGGATGTACACCTGCCCCTTTTAGGCGCTCCACATTATCTGATACGTATTCCAGGATGTCTTGAGCCGACCCTTTGCCGTATAGGATATTATTATTGTTCAAGACTAACCCCCATTTCCTGATCGTAGTAATAACATTTACGGGTCAACAAGGCACTACCTACAGCGTTATCGGTGCTGAGATTCGGTGGTGCCCAAAACAGCTTAATTCCTGAACCCCTTAGTCTTTCCTGCAGCCGCTCACGAATAAATCTATTGGCCATTACCCCTCCTGCCATGACCACCTTATCGAGGCCGTGTCTCCTGACGGCCATTCGTATCCCTTTTTCCAGGGTGTTGGCAATACACTTAAAAACCAGGTAGGCCACATTCTCCGGTGGTACTCCCTGCTCCAGCATTTTTACCGCCCGTGTTTCCGCACCGGAAAATGAAAAGCCCTGCTCATCCACCGCGGAAGGGATCGCGAGGCCGGTAGACAGAGGCTCGGCCATTTTCTCCATATATGGGCCCGACGGGAAAGGCAGGCCTAAAGCCACCCCCACCCGGTCAACCAGCTGACCGGCATGCAAATCCTTTGCCGCCAGGATTATGTCAATTTCGTATCGACCATGATCGCGCTTAACCAGGAGGATTTCTGAAGTCCCCCCAGAGAAATGAACCGCAATGAATTCCGGTTCGTCCAGGGGAAGGTTATGTACAGCCGCCTCAATATGTCCTTCCTGATGGCTGAACAAATACAGGGGATAATTCCCAACACTGGCCAGGCAGCGGCAGAGACCCAAACCGGCCAGGAACACAGGCATGTAGCTGTCAGGAAGCCGGCGCGGCCGGTCGCTGGCTCCCAAGGCCAGCAGTCGGTGTTTTTTCAACACCGGTACCAGGTTCTCCATCAATACCGGAAGATTGCGGGTATGTTCGAAATGGGCTTCAGACTGACGGAGACCCCTTTTCCCCGGTCCCACCTTTAACAGTATGCGCTCATCAGCCAAAACCTCTCCGGTTTCTCCAACCACCGCTACCGAGGTAGTGTAAGCGCTGGTGTCTACCCCGAGAAAGGCATTCAAGTCCCCACCTCCTTGATCCGGTCCAGGATGGCGTTTATAAAGGCGTGAGAATGGGCATCACCGTAGGTTTTGGCCAACTCTACGGCTTCATTTATAACCACCACCGGATGGACATCGCCACCGGCAAATAACATTTCATAAGTCGCCATTCTTAGGAGGGTTCTATCGACTGCAGCCATCCTCTCCAAAGGCCAGTAGGGAGAAAAGTGGGAAATCCGCTGGTCAATCTCCTGGAGATGCACCAGGGTCCCCTGGACTAGTTGGGCTATGAATTTCCGGTTCTCTTCTCTAATTGAGTAATCCTGATCGAGTTCCAGAAGAGCCTCCTTGGCATCAGCATTGACCAGGTCGACCGTGAACAGTATCTTGAACGCTGCGTCGCGGGCTTTCCGTCTGCTCAATCAATTTGCCTCCCTATTGTTTGCCGCGAAATTTTTTAATCCACTCATCAAAATCAACCTGTTCATCTACTGCTTTACCGATCAAAAAGCCTCCTATGATGCATAAAAATATAAAAAGAGTCTTCCAGACACCATAACTTATCACCATTATGCCGGCGATTAACCCCAGAAGCAGACCGATAGCCTTGCCGCGGTGGTTTTCCGCTATGTAAGAAATCATCTTATCCCACATGATTCATGCCTCCCTTCAACGCACCGCAGGCTTAGGAGCAAAGTCATCTACCTTTATCCTGACCTCCGCCACTTTCAGTCCGCCCACTTCCTCCAGGAGATTCGCAACCTTTTCTTGGACTACTGCAGTCATTTCGGGAATCTTGTAATCGGGATTGACCATTAAAGTCAGAGAAACCACCACTCCGTTCTTTCCGCTGGTTACCTCCGGCTTGATTTCTCGCACCCCTTCCACCTGCTTCACTGCTTTAAGTACAATCTGTTTAATGGCCGGCACAGTTATTATTACTTTACCTGCGATCGACTCCTGTACTACAACCTCGTTCTCCTCCCGGGATCTGAACAGCTGGATCAAAAGAATAAAACCTGCCAGGGCCAGAATTATCCCCACACTCCCGCTGAGGATGCGATTCTGGAACGTACCAAAGGCCTGGTCGATCCATTGCAGCGGTTCGGTATTGCCAAGAGCTAAAGCAATGATTACTGCCGATAAACCGATCAATAGCAGATTATACAGGGTCATAATAGACTTCCAAAAAGCCGACATCGTATCCCCCCTTAACATTGGATCGGTGTTAAACCCGGGTTACATATAACCGCCGATTGGGTTGGACCAAATGGCAGCAAGTGATAAAAAGCACAAAACCGAATAAACATCTCCCTCAAAATAGGACAACAACCCCTTGAACTTCAAGGGGTTGTTGGACGATTGCTTATTTTTCGGCCGACTCTTCCTCCACCTTGCCTTTCTTCATTGAAACCCCTACTACATGAATATTAACTGCAGTAACATTCAGGCCGGTCATGGTTTCTACCGCACTCTTGACCTGGTTCTGTACCGCCTTGGCTACAACCGGAATCGGGAAACCATACTCCACCACGATAAATGCTTCAATAGCGGTCTCGGTATCTCCCACTTCAACCTTAACACCCTTACTCAGGTTCTTGCGGCCGAGAATCTCAGTTAATCCGGCGGTGAGACTGCCGCTCATGGCGGCCACACCCTCAACCTCCACCGCAGCTAGACCTGCGATCGTAGAGACTACCTCTTCCGCTATACGTATCGCACCAATATCTGTATTGCTGCTTATCTTTTCTACAGAAACATTGCTATCCATTGTATCACCCCCTAAATCTGTACCTACATTCTATTAGAAATATTCACCATAGGCAACTAATAGTAATTTCCGACCTACTTGCGGTTAGTATCTATTCTTCTCGCGATAAAATTAGTGTATACCTCTCCGCGGCGGAAAAAGCTGTTGCCGAGCACCTGCTGGTGAAAAGGAATAGTGGTCTTGACACCCTCGATCAGATGTTCACCAAGAGCCCGGTCCATGCGTTCAATCGCTTGACTGCGGTCTGGAGCCCAAACAATAAGCTTTCCCAAAAGGCTGTCATAGTAAGGAAGTACAGTATAACCCGTATACAGATAACTGTCCACCCGAACTCCCGGTCCACCGGCCGGCAGGTAATTCACCACGGTACCAGCCGAAGGTATGAAATCCTGATTGGGGTCTTCCGCATTAATACGGCATTCAATGGCCCATCCGGACAGTTTCACCTCATCCTGAGGGATTTTCAGTTCCGACCCACCGGCAATTTTTATCTGTTCCTTGATCAGATCCACCCCGGTTACCATTTCGGTCACGGGATGTTCCACCTGGATTCTGGTATTAACCTCTATGAAATAACAGTTTTTATGCCTGTCCACCAGAAACTCTACTGTGCCGGCACTGCAGTATTCCGTAGCTTCGGCCACCTTGAGGGCCATCTGTCCCATCCGCGCCCGGAGTTCCTCGTCCACAAACGGCGACGGGGATTCCTCCAGCAGTTTTTGGTTGCGCCTCTGGATCGAACAGTCCCTTTCTCCCAGGTGAATAAGGTTGCCATGTTCATCACCCAGGACCTGTATCTCAATGTGACGGGGTTCTTCTATGTATTTCTCTATATACACCTTACCGTCGCCGAAAGCTGCCTGGGCCTCATACTGGACAACCTCCAGCGTCCTCTCCAGTTCCTTGCGGTTGTGAACCAGGCGCATCCCCTTGCCGCCGCCCCCGGCCGCCGCTTTGAGCAGAACCGGATACTCGATCTCATCTGCCACCCGGAGGGCTGTCTTTACATCACTGACCCCTCCTTGACTCCCCGGAACCACTGGTATTCCGGTTCTGCCGGCCAACTCCCGGGCGGCTATCTTGTCTCCCATGGTCTTGATTGTATGAGGAGAGGGGCCAATAAACTTGACCCCATGGGTGGAACACATCTCGGCGAAATATGCATTCTCGGCCAAAAACCCGTAACCGGGGTGAATCGCCTGGCAGCCGGTGTTAATGGCAGCACTTATTATATTGGAAATGTTAAGGTAACTCTGGCCCGCCGGTGCTTCACCTATGCAAACCGCCTGATCTGCCATCCTTACGTGCAGGGAACTGGCATCGGCCTTGCTGTAGACCGCCACGGTGGTAATCCCTAACTCCTTGCAGGCGCGGATAATCCTTACTGCGATTTCACCGCGATTGGCAACAAGAATCTTGGAGATCAAATCGTCACCCCTATTCCTTGGCAATTAAAAACATGACCTGCCCATATTCAACCGGTTGGGCATTATCCACCAGAATTTCTACAATCCTTCCCCTGACCTCGGATTTAATCTCATTCATCAACTTCATCGCTTCGACTATGCAGAGGGTCTGTCCAGCCTCCACATAGCTCCCCACCTCTACGAAAGGAGGGGAATCCGGGGAAGGGCTCCGGTAAAAGGTTCCTACCATGGGAGCAACTACCTGCACCAAATCCTCCTCCGGTATGGCCTCGGCTGCATTCTGGTTTTTGTCGGCAGGCCTCGCCCCCGGCCTGGTTCGCCGTCCCTTAGCGGGTTCAGTTCCCGGTCTCATCTCCTTGCGCAGATTAATTCTGAACTCAGGTCCTTCGTACTCCAGTTCGGCCAGGCTGGTCTCATCCAACAACATAATTAATTCTCTTATTTGCTCTACATTCATGTCCTCGTTCCCCTTATTCAGTCTGATTCCTTTGGGAGCCGGTTTTGTCGGCGGTGCGGCCGGCTCAGGCTTCTTCTCCTGCTCGGAGGGGGCTGCCGGCTCCACTCCTTGGGCCCTGTTGTTCCGGTATTCAAAGAACTTGCGGGCTATCTGGGGAAACAGCGCATAGGTCAAAATATCTTCATCACTTTGGGCTAATCCCGCTGACTCCTCCCGGGCTTTTTCCCAACCGGGGTTGAGGAGATCGGCAGGACGAACCGTTATAATCTCCTCATCGCCGATGATTTTCTTTCTGATCTCATCCCTGATGGGCACGGTCGGTTTCCCGTAGAATCCCCGCACGTAGTCTTTTACCTCTTTCGGGCACATTTTATAACGTTCCCCAGCCAGCACGTTAAACACCGCTTGATTGCCCACAATCTGGCTGGTAGGTGTCACCAGCGGAGGGTACCCCAGATCTTCTCGGACCCGCGGAATCTCCTCCAAAACTTCGTTAAGCTTGTGAGCCGCTTTCTGTTCCTCCAGCTGGGAGACAAAATTGGTTATCATCCCGCCGGGAACCTGATGTTCAAACACCTTCATGTCGTTAATCCGGGTTACACCACGTTCAAAACCCTTTTTCTTGCGGATATCCTCGAAATATGCAGCCACCTCAAATAAGTCGTGGATATCCAGGCCTGTATCCCATGGCGTACCCTGCAGGGCTCGAACTATCGTTTCTACCGGGGGCTGGGATGAACCAAAGGCCAGCGGCACACTGGCGGTATCAACAATATCAACGCCGGCTTCGGCCGCTTTTAAGCAGGCCCCGACAGCCAACCCCCCTATATAATGGGTATGAAGCTGTATAGGAATATTAATGCGTGCTTTCAGGGCCTTGATCAGTTCGTAGGCTTGATATGGGCCGAGAAGTCCGGCCATATCTTTGATGCACAGGCTGTCGGCGCCCATATCCTCCAGGCGGAGCCCGGCTTCCACGAAATACTCCATGGTATGTACCGGGCTGATGGTATACACCACGCATGCCTGCACGTGCTTGTCAACCTTCTTGACTGCCTGAATGGGGACTTCCAGGTTGCGGATATCATTCAGCGCATCAAAGATGCGGAAAATATCGATACCGTTATAGGCAGCCTGTTCGACAAACCTCTCCACTATATCATCCGGGTAATGAGAATAACCCACCAGTGATTGTCCGCGCAGCAGCATCTGCAGCCTGGTCTTGGTAATGTTGGCCCGGATCACCCTGAGTCTTTCCCAGGGGTCCTCGTTAAGAAAGCGGATCGCTACGTCAAAAGTAGCTCCACCCCAGACTTCCAGGGAATGATATCCCACATCATCGATCTTTTTCAGAATCGGCTGCATGTCTTCCAGGCTCATCCTGGTAGCCCAGAGGCTCTGATGTCCATCACGAAGTGAAGTATCTGTTATTTTAATTCGATTCAATAGGTCGCCCTCCCCATGAATGCTATTTTGATTGCTTATCAACCTGGTACTATCATCAAAAATCAACTCAGGCCGCAGCCTGAGCGATAAAAATGCCGATCGTTGAAGCACAATTTAATTATAGGCATATAAAGTCTGTAATTCAACAGATTCGGCACATGTATACAATATGCTTGCTTCGCTCATGGGGATACTCACCAGGTGAAGAACCCTGTTCCCGGATCCCGGTTTCATCTCTGCAGCACCTTGCCAACGGATGAACCCGCGGTTTGTCCAGCCGTTTTTATTCTCGGTTAATAAGGCTTACCTGACGGCTGTCCATCTTCAAAACCCCGGCCACCTGGCTCTTGATCTGTTCTTCCTCAGCTTCATCCAACGCGGGGCCGGATACTATCACCGACGCAACCGAGTCCTGAATAATAACCACCCCTTCCTTGAACCCCCGCGCCTTTAAAAGTCCTTCGGCTTTTAATTCCATTTCCATGGCATTGGTAATAGTCAAAAGCCTGTTCATTGCCGACTGTTTAGAGGTATCATCGGTGTTGGGATTGTTGATTATCTCCTGCAGTAATTCCAGCTGCTGACTTCTTACCTTTTCCCTCTGCAGGCGGAAATGAGGGTAAAAAGAGCCTTCCGACTCTTCAGGCAACTGGCCGGCAGCGGTTACTGAAGGAAGTTCTGCAGGCGGCTCCGTTTTGATTGACTCCGTTCTCCACTCGGCCAACTGCCAGCAGCCGATTCCTACCAACGCCACCGCCACCAGAGCAGCGATAAGCACCTTATGGCGCAATTGGAATATCACTTAATACCCCCTCCTCTCTCCATGGGAAGCACTGTAACCCGCGAAGCCGGAATTCCGAGCAGTCCGGTAACGGCTTGGGATAGACTTTCTTCCACTGCAGGATTAGCCGCTCCTTCAGCAATCACCAGAACCCCAACCACCTCCGGCGCTTTGCTCTCTTCCAAAACCGGCGAATTGTTGGACAGTACCAGCTGCCGGTCGCTGCTCTGCTCGGTTATATTACGAGTGGTGCCGCTCTGGTCTTTCTCCTGGGTTTGCCGGGTTTCCACTCTCTCATTGGTAGCGTAAACTTTAATACCTTGAGATTTCAGGGTTAATTTGACCTGCACCGCGCCAACCCCGCTGATCCGGGATAACACCTGGGATAAATCCTTTTCCAGGGCGGTGCTCTCATGCCCCGGGAGGGGGAGGGATTGCTGTCCCTGTGGTGTAGACGATGGTGACGGAGCGGGACTGGTCGGCCACAGGATCAGGGCGATACCTATGATGGCCAGGATCGCCGCTACCGCCTTTATCTGGGAGCTTTTCCAGGGTTTCTCCCTGACCCTCTGTAACCAGAATGCAGATGGCAACATGGTCATTCCCCCTTGAACTTTATTACTACCTGGTCCTCGTTAAGCCCATAAAGGTTTTTCATCATGCTGGTAAGCTTCTTGACGATGATTTCCCGCTCCTGGTCCTGCTGCTCCCGAGAAGAAAACGCGGTTACGGAGTCCGCCTCCGGAACCGTTGAAATGGGAACAATGACCATTTCAATCCCGGATAGCTTACCCTCTCCGGAAGTCATGATTACCCTGGTTTGTAAATCCCCAATCCCCGGAACTAAAATCGCGGTGCTGCTGATCTGCTGTTCGATCTTTTCCCTGATAAGTTCACTGCCGACCTTTTGAATATCACGGTTCACTTCCCTGCCGACTTCCTGGTAATCACCGCTCTCCTCATATTCCCAGGGCAGGTCCCAGGCTCCGGCCTGCATAGCCCTCCCGGAAAAAAAGACTGCCAGGATAGGGTTAAGGATGGCCAGTATTACAAACAGACCGATAGCAAACCGGACAAAAGGGCGTACGCTGCTGTCCGGAAGTAAGATCTCCAGAAAACTGGCGATCACTACTATTACCAGCAGGTTTTTGACAATAGTTACCAGGACCTCCACCATATCACCTCACCCGATTGTTTCCAAGGCCGCTGCTCTATACCGTGTCCCGGCAGCACCAGGCGCCGGTTTGGTAACAGCAGCTGCGGTTACCGCAGTAGTATTACGCTGTTTCCGGTACTTACCAGTATGGCTACCAGGACAAAGAACATAAGACCCACCGCCGCTACCGCGGCCAGTACCAGGAGCAGATGATTTCCCATCACCTCGAGAACCTGGCTTATTCTGCTGTCGCCCAGGGGTTCGACCACAGCGGAACTCACTTTATAAATCAAAGCGATGACCCCAATCTTTATAACCGGGAAGATAAAAATACCAAAAATAGTCAGGAGTCCCATGATGCCCACTGCCTGTTTTAACAAGACCACGTAACCGGCAGCAGTTTCCAGGGCATCCGCCAGGTAACCCCCGATAATTGGAAAGAAGGTATCGGTTACGAACTTGCCTGTCCTCAGGGTGATGGCATCCATCACCGATCCATAAATCGAACGCAGGGTAAGAATGCCGACAAAAAAGGTCAGCATAAGTCCCATGATAGCTTCAGCCAGGGTATAGAGCAGCTTGCCCAACCGCTCCAGTTTGATGGTATCAGTCAGTTGTTCAGCCAGATTCAGTATTGCCGACAAGGCTATCAGTGGAAATACAATCAACCCGATCCCCCGGGCAAAGGCGGTACAGGCAGCCATCATTAACGGGAAAATGGCACCGGCGGTGTGTATATGACCCAATCCGGTAACGAGAACCATCATCTGGGGTAATACCGCGGTCATCAAGTCGCTCATAGACTCAATCGCTACCTGGCCGATTCGTATGACATATTTGAATGAACCCAGGGCAATTGCAGAAATCGCCAGGAAACAGGCCATGCTTGATATCTTGGCTACCCCCTGATCAAAGGAGGACTGGAGGTTTACCAGCAGGGCCGATATAACCGTCAGGATCAGGATCTTACCCAACAACTGGCCGTTGGCCAACACTTCCCGAAAAAAGTACTTCCATAGATCTCCGACAATCTTTTTGGGGTTGAAGTCCCACTGCCCCGTCATGAAGTCGTTGATCCACTCCCGGGCTGATCGGTGTTCCAGGTAACCGCTGATTTCCCCATCAATGCTGGTCTTAAATTGTTCCATTTCCTGCAGATCCAGCTTGTCGATGGTTTCCTGCCAGGATAGGAAATTCTCCACAGGCTTATCCTCTTCTGCCCGGGCGTTTCCAGACCACACGGCCAGGATAACGGTCAGCGCGGCCAGCCAGCAAAGAAGTCGTTTCAACCCCTCACCCCTATCTGGGCATAATCTCCATGAGTGACTCCAGAATGGCTATCATTATGGGCAAGGCCAGCACGGCTATTATTATCTTGGCCCCGAACTCCACTTTTTTGGCCACGGCCACCTCTCCGGAATCGCGACAGATAGCAGCTCCAAATTCGGCCAGATAGGCCACTCCCAGAATCTTGAGCACTGTTCCCAGGAAAAAGTAGTTGGCTTCGGCTCGGTGTGATAGTTCGGTCACAACCGCCACAATGGTTGACAGCTTGTCGATTACGAAAAGGAAGATGACAGTGGCGAAAGTCAGGCTTAAAAGGACGGCCAATACCGGCTTTTCCTGCCGTATAATAAGCAGAAATATGGTCGCTACCAGACCCAAACCTACTATTTGTGCAATCTCCACAAGCGCACCTACAGGTTAAAGACTGCCCGAACCACTGTGAACAACTGGTTTAATAGCTGCACAACCAGGATCAAAACCACTACCACCCCGGCCAGTGTCAACATCTGGGCCTGCTCTTCCTTTTCCGCATTCTTCAGGACTATCCCCAGTATGGAGATCAGGATACCTATACCGGCAATGGTAAAAATTATATCGGTATTCAAGCCTATCCCCCCGTCAAACCATCAGGATACTGATTATCAATCCCACCAGGAAGCCCCCATAGCTCCAAAGTTTTTTCTCACTATCTTCCTGCCGGCGCGACTTCTCCTCCTGTATTTTCAACTCCGCACCGGCCTGTCGCAGCATCCTGATCTGATCCGAAGCGTCGGATACCCCGATACGCGTCCCGATTAACCCGATGACCGCCAGATCTTCAGCGGTAAAAACCTGCTGTTTACACAGGTGGTTGATCCCTCGATTCCAGGCCTCCCGGGCCGGTGCTGACAGGTCCTCCCGCAGGGAACTGCTGATCGTTTCAAAAAAACCCTTGACCGGCTCCGATGATATGTTGGCAGTACGGCGGAGAGCCTCTTCCAACGGATTCCGGGCATAAGCGATTTCCTTCTCCAGAAAATCAATTGCCATCCGCATCTGCCTGATGGCCCGCGTGCGATGGGTTAATTGAAATGCTTTCTGCAGCCCGATCCACCCGGTTACTGAGACGATAAGACTGACGCCAATTATTTTGGTCAGCATATTTACCCCCCGTTTGTCCCAATGGAATAACCTTCTCTATCGTTCCCGGGCCTTTTCGGCGAGACAGAACCACAACCAGCCGAAAACCCTGCTGCTTAAACATCTCCTGTATAACCGGCCGCCGCCGTAAATCCTCCAGAGAACTGGCATGGGCGGTAGCTATAATCCTCACCCCGGCATTGAGACACTCCTCTATGGCCTCGGTATCCTCACGACGGCCAATCTCATCGGTGATGAGAAGCTGGGGTGAGAGGGCCCGAATGGCCATCACTATTCCCAAGGCCTTGGGACACCCTTCCAGGACATCGGTCCGGGGACCCACATCCAGCTGGGGCTTCCCATGGAAGCACCCGGCAATCTCAGAACGCTCGTCAATTATCACCACATGCAGGTTTTGGGACAGCCGGCGGGCCAGGTCTCGTAAAACCGTAGTTTTACCACATCGGGGGGGAGAAATTATTAGGGTGTTGTAAGGCAGTCCCTGCTCATCAAGGATCTTCCCCGCCAACTGGTCACCGCAACC
Organism: Syntrophothermus sp. DTU052; assembly: GCA_001512495.1. Taxonomy (GTDB): domain Bacteria; phylum Bacillota; class Syntrophomonadia; order Syntrophomonadales; family DTU052; genus DTU052. Next base: position 57,987 of record LFRU01000098.1, read on the forward strand.
CGGAACTTCCCGGGCAATTCTGATGGCTAAGCCCGAGAACTCCTTCATGGATCTGATCTGACCGCTTTCCACAATGGTCTTACCGGCCAGTCCCACTCGATGTCCTCCCAATATGGTTATGAACCCCCGCCTTAACTCTTCTTCCAGGGCATAGATTGAGTTGCCGCTGATGGCTGCCAGGGTTCTGGTTATATCATCCTCCTGCACCACGTAACCTTCCTCAGCCCACCCGGTCGGCTTCCCTGAACCGGTTAAGAAAATCTCACTGTTCATCAGGCGGAGGCAAAGCGGTTTACCCAGGCGGAGGCGAATCTCCTCCAACTGATTTTGATAGGAAGGAGACAGGCTGCTCAGGAGTTCCTTAACAGCCGGTGCAAGGTACGGAATTATTTGGGCTTGCAGTTTCTCCGGTACATCCTGACTTTTACTCATAGGACCACCCCTCGCTTTAAAAGATATATTGGTAGTCCCGGCAATTTATGCACGAATAGCTTTCTAAAGGCGCGGGCATAATTCGCAGGCGATCAGGATAACAAACCATGCAGACAACGAAGTGTTGGGGGGAATTAGCGGCCGGTTTTTGTTGCCAACCCAAGGTCTGCGGTTAATTCCAGTGAGCGGACGTTGGGTCCGAATTGCGCAGCACCCGGCGAAGGTGGAAGGTGGAAAGCAGCCGAGCGACAGGAGGTCGCGAGCCCGTTTTTGAGACATGGAGGTCGAATAAACGGGGTGCTGCTTTCCACCGGAACCTGAGCAGTTGGTGCTGCCAATGCAGGACCCTGGGAGCGAGCGGAATTTACCGCAGGCCGCCGCAGGAGGTATCCGAAAACTACCCCGCACTAACCAGTCTGACCATCACAATAGAGGGCAGTAACCCTCTCCCTATAATTGCAGGCGTTTTACCTTTTTGGCGATGATGGTCTCCAGGTTGCCCCGTCTCTGGAGGGGCCCCTCCACCACCAGCGGGCCGGTCTGAGGAGAGAAAATACAGTCGCCGTACCTCTGGTAAACGTCCTCAAAAACCGTTACATCCACCAGGCCGAACTCGTCCTCCAGCGACATAAAAACTGTTACCCTCCCGCTGCGGGTAGGAGGTCGATGGGGGCGAAAAAGCAGTCCCGCCAGCTTGATCCATTTCCCCTCCGTCTGAGTGGAAAGCTCACCAACGCTGGTAAACCCTCCGGCGGCCAGTTCATTCCTGATCCGGGCCATAAAATGTTCCCCGGTGGTAATATCCAGGATCTCAGACTCCAGATGGTGTTTCTCCAGCAGAGAAAAATCAGGAATCTTCAGGTTCTCATCTCCGCTTATCGAAAACAGGGCCTCCTCCCTCCGATCATAATCCTTTTTGCGCTGCAGACAGCCGGGGAGCAGAGCCAACAACCGGCGGCGGTTTTGATCAAAAACCTCGAGAGCACCGCACTTGATAAGGTTCTGAAATTCAGTCACGTTTAAATCGCTCCTGACTGCCAGGTCCGTCAGAGAGGTAAACGGCCTGTTCTCCAAAATGCTTTTCAGACCATTAAGGCTCAGCCCCTTAACCCGAGAGAGCGAGATGCGGATGGAAGGCGGATTCCGGAGGGCCTCAAAGCTCTCTCCGCTAAGGTTGATATGCGGCGGCAGTATTTTTATCCCCCTCCTCCGGGCTTCCCCACAGATGATACGGGGTGGGTAATAGCCCATCGGCTGGTTGCTCAGGACCGCAGCATAAAACTCCGCCGGATAATGGCGCAGCAGGTAGGCAGTTTTGAAGCTGGTGGTGGCAAAGGCGGCTGCATGCCCCTCACAGAAACCGTAGCTGGCGTAACCGGCGATACAGGAGAAGATGGTCCGCGCCAGTTCAGGGTCAAAACCGTTGGCCACCGCTTTGGTCACAAAAATCTCTCCGATTTCCTCCATGGCCTGATAAGAACGGGCATGGGTCATAACCCGGCGCAGCTTATCCGCCTCTCCGGGAGAAAAATTGGCGACGGCGGTGGCTATTTCAATAACCTGCTCCTGAAAGAGGATCACGCCGTAGGTTTTGGCCAGTATGGGCTCGAGGACAGGATGAAGATAGGTCACCGCCTCCAGCCCCTGCCGCCGGGCAATATACGGTTCCACCATATTTCCCTTTATGGGGCCCGGCCTGATTAACGCCATGCTGGCCACCACATCCTCCATTACACAGGCCCCCAAACGGGCTTGCAGGGAACGCTGTGCCGGGCTTTCCAGCTGAAATACCCCTATGGTTTTCCCGCTGTTAATCAACCGGTAGGTTTCGGGATCATCCAGCGGTATCCTGTCGTAATCCAGAGAGCCGCCATTACGGCGGATGGAAGCCACGGCATCTCCTACTGCGGACATGGTGCGCAGGGACAGCAGGTCCAGTTTGATCAGCCCCAGATCCTCCACATCATCCTTGTCAAACTGGGTTATCACCATCCCCTTGGCGGCCTGCTGCAGAGGGGTCAGCTCGTTAAGGGGTTCCCGGCTGATAACCAGCCCTCCCAGATGTGTTCCCAGGAAGCGCGGAAATCCGGCCACCTTCTCGCAGAGATCCAGCAGCAGCTCAAACCTCTTTCTGTCCAATCCGCTGTCCCGCAGCTCGGGGAGCCGGGGCAAAACATCTTTTATCTGGTCGGCATGAATATGGGGCAGCCTCTTGGCCAGGCTGTCAAGTTCCGCCGCGGGGAGCCCCAGAGCCTTGCCAATATCCCGTAAAGCCGACCGGGCGCGAAAGGTATTGTAGGTGCAGACGCTGGCCACCTTATCCCGGCCGTATCTCCGGTAAACGTACTCCGCTACCTGATCACGGTAGCGGGCATCAAAATCCAGGTCAATATCAGGTTTCTCCCCTCTCTCCAGGCTCATAAACCGCTCAAAAAGCAGTTCCCTCTCCATGGCATCCACCTCGGTTAAACCCAGGCAGTAAGCCACTACCGAATTGGCGGCCGAACCCCGCCCGGCATGGCTAATCCCCTGGGAACGGGCATATTTCACAATATCCCATACTACCAGGAAGTAATCGGTATACCCCAGGGTGTTGATTACGGCCAGTTCATGCTCCAGCCGCTCCTGCAGGGCCGTACTTATCCCCTCATATCGTTGATATGCTCCCTGATAGACAAGCTCCCGGAGCAGGGATTCCGCTTTCTGCCCCGGCGGCAGATCAAAGTTGGGAAAATGCGGGGTACTGAGATCCAGAGCCGGTTCACATCTCTCCGCAATCCGCCAGGTGTTGGCCAGTGCTTCGGGGTATTCCTTAAAAAGGAGCTCCATCTCCCGGGGCGTCTTCAAGTAATTCTCGGCATTAAGCGGCCGGTCAGGGTGTATGCCATCAACCCGGGTCAGGGTCCTTACGCAGCTCAAGATATCATGAACCATAAAATCATCCGGGGAAGCATAGTGAACATTATTGGTGACCACCAGCCCTACTCCCAATTTACGGGCCAGCCGTTCCAGGTTGGCGTTAAGCTGAACATTCCCCGGCAGGTAGCTGTCCTGCATCTCCAGGTAAAAATCCCGGGAACCCCAAATATCAAGATAAGTCAGAGCGGCCCGGTAAGCCCGAGAGTAATTGCCGCGCAGGAGGTGGTAAGAAATTTCGCCCCGGCGGCATCCGGACAGAGCAATGAGGCCATCCCCATGTCTTTTAAGGTTCTGGAGTAAAACCCGGGGGTGCCGGCGGGGGTATTCCAGGTGGGCGGCAGTCAGCATACGGCACAGGTTCCTGTATCCTTCAGGGTTGCGGGCCAGGAGGGTGAGATGGTGTCCATTTTCAAGGGTTACCTCCACCCCCTGAATCGGTTTAATCCCGGCCTTCTGCGCCTGGGCGCTGAACTTGACCGCCCCGCACAGGTTGTCGTGATCGGTCAGGGCCAGTGCCGGCATGTCAAGCTCCGCAGCCCTTCTGACCAGCTTCTCTATAGAACTCCCTCCATCCAGGAAAGAAAAAGCACTATGAACATGAAGGTGGATAAACAAGGCCCAACCCCTCCCTTCAAAAAGTGCCAAGGAAAGTGCCAAGGGAAGTGCCAAGGGGACGGTTCTCTTGACACCAAGATTTGCCGATAAGCATAATCACATATTCACCGGCTTGCGAGTGAGCGACATTGTGACGAGCCGTTACATCCCCCAACGAAGTTTTTCTGAATCCAGGGCGGGGCTATTTCGCCACGGATGGCGAAATACCGGCATCGGCATGGATGCCGCATATGCCGGCTGTCCCCTTGGCACCTTAATCACAGATGGTGTCAGAAGAACCGTCCCCCTGACACCCTCCCCTGACACCCTAATCATATATTTTGTAGAGGTTCCATGATTTTTGCTCCTGGTCGAAGAAAACCTCCCACACCCTGTTCCCTTCCAGCTGCAGACGGTAAAACAGCTTCACAGCCTCCCCTTCCCACCATTTCCCGACATCATACCAGCGGTCCAGGATCATCGTGACCCGCACCCATCGCCTCTGCCAGTAAATCTTCAGGGGTTTGCCGGGTTCCCCCTCCAGTACCCGGAGCGGGAGATTTACCAACTTGCTCACCGGGATGCCTCCCCGAAACGCCAGGGATCCCATAAGGATAACACCTGCTCCCGGCGGTCGATCGCAAGTCCCACATGAACTGCTCCCGGGATCTTGGCTGCCAGGCCCTCCACCGTCCCTTTCAACTCCTGGTGAGGCCTAGTTGACCTTTTATCCAGCGCGAACAGATCCTGTTCGGTCAGGCTCCATCGGTATAAAGAGGAAACCTCCAGCGTCATGCTGAGAATTGGCCCGGTAAGGGGTAGGTTTTTAAGCAGAATACCAAGTATCTCGCGCAATCTTCTTTCCTCTCCCGCTCCCCGCGACACCCGGCGCTCCGCCCGGCAGTTTCCCCCTTCCAATTCGGCCTGCAGAGCCACCTGGCGGCAGTTCATCCCCCGCTCCCGCAGGGCGGAGGCGATTATCCGTGCCCCTTCTTCCAACCTTTTTTCCAGAGGCCCCAGCTCGTAAACGCCCCGGTCAAAGCTAAAATGGCAGCTCAATTTTTCCGGAGGATACAATCCCAAGAGCGGGGTGCTGTCCCGCCCCCGGCGGTGCTGATAAACCGTATACCCATCCGGGCCGAGTATCTTCAAAAGCTCCTGCAGGGATAATGAATCCAGCTCACCAAAGCGGGTAAACCCTAGAGAACCCAGTTTTTCCACCACCCGGAACGGTAAAAGCCAGTCCAGAACCAGCGGTACCCGGGCCAGAAAATCCTTCTCCCCGCCGGGTTCAACTACCCGGCAGCAGAAACCCGGGACTTGGGCCTGATTCTTCCCATAAGGAACCCTGGTCGCCAGCCGGGCCAGGAACTTATTTGCGCCTATCCCTATTACTACTGGACCCCATCCTTGAGCCTGAAACCACTGGCCCAGTTTCTCCATCTCCCATGACACTCTACCACCGCTGAGATCCAGGAAGCACTCCTGCTCATCCAGGGGCTCGATTAGGGGAGAAATCCCGGCCAGTACCTGCAGGCAATCTTCCTGTGCCGCCCGATGAGCTGAATGGTCATACTCCACAAAGAAGGCCTCCGGACAGTGCCTCCGGGCCTGGTTGAGAGGCAGCCCTACCAGGGAGTGGTCTTCTATTTCCCGGGTAATACCAATCACCTTGCCCTCCCGGAAAACAGCCACCGGCTGCCGGTACAGGCGGGGATTTTCCTTGATAGTTACCGAAGCCAAGAAATAAGGGAGAAACAGACAGCCAACCCTTTTCATCAGACCATCACCCAAACATATGTTCGTATATACATTCTAGGATGTTAGTCGGGAAGCTGTCAAATGGCAAGTGCAGGCTACAGAGGAGGTAAAAGGAGCAAGGCAGAGGAAAGATTCGCCTTGCGGCATCAGTATGTAATAGGCAAATAGAGGCCGACAGAAAATTAAGGAATTTAGTGATTTCATACCTCCTTCAATTCAATCTGTTGAAGCAACCGTGTCATTCGAAAATAGTTCCGTGCCGCTTCAATATCTTCTTTTTGAAAATCCTTTATTTTCCCATTAGTTATTTTATAATCGATTCTTATAGTCGGGTTCATTCCCAATGCAAAAGGAACAACGTCTTTAAGATAATCCCGAAACGCACGTTGCCGGGTCCTGTTATCTTGCGCATATCCTTCTAACATTTCTGGAAATAATGGGTCAGGAGATTTCAATTTAGTAAAACCAGATTTTCCTGGCCTTATCACATTTTGTTTACACAATTCTGTATATCGCGTTACATCAAAACCTGTCTTAATCAATTTGTAACCGTGTTCCAGCGTCCGTAACCGGAATTGATTGAAATGTTGCTTTTCATCGAACTCAACAATAAAACTATATGGTTCTTTAAACCAAATATCGGCTCGTGCATATCCGACTGGCTGAAAACTGATTGTCCTACCAGCAAGAACAGATCCTAATTCCCATTTTTCATCGACAAGCGCCGAATAAACCCTGCAAACAATGTCCCAATAATTACCCAATGCCTTAGCATCAGGGAAGTTTGGTATCCACGAACAATCCTTTTCAAGCTCGAACCGTGCTTCTATTCCATGATAATCTTCCAGGAGCTCTTTTACACAGATTGCTAACTGCAATAGTTTGCCCAAGTTATTTTGTCTCCTTAAATTTATCGTTAAATAACTTTCTTGGAAGTTAAGAGGTTAATTCTATGTTTTTCAAGTCCTGCATTAGAAAGGCATATCCGAATCGAAGACACAGTGACATAGTATATTTGCTCAACAATTACTGCGGTTACTCATCGGCGGGATAACGATAGTGGCCGACTATCTCCCATCTAAGGAGGGCATTTTCCTCACGAGCCAGGCCGGCGTTGTGGATCACCAGCGGTATACCGTCCCGGGTGGTGCGGTCGCTTATTATGCCGCAGTGGTCGCGGCCGTCGGGGAAGCGCCAGTAAACGACATCGCCCCATCTCCACTCATCAAGGTGCCCTTTTACCTCCAGGGTCAGTGATTCCCCGTAGGTCTTGAAGAACTGTATCTGGTTGGGGACCCGGCGGTGATCAATGTTGGGATCGGGTTCATCAAGGCCCCATCTGCGGGGGTACTTATCAAAGTTGTTCTTCATATCTTCATGGATCAGTTGCTGCAGGTCAATCCCGGCGTTGCGGAAAGCCCTTACAACTACATCGGTGCAGGCTCCCCGGTCGGGGGGAACATCCCCGCCGGGGTATTCAATCCTCACGTAAGATGCGTCATAGCGCGTGCCCTGCTGGGCCTCCCGGCGCGCTCCCAGAAGGATCAGATCCGGCACCTGTCTCTCTTCCTCCGGGATGGCCTCCACGGGAGATTCCCCTATAAACTCGGGGGGGATAGGCAAACTCAAACCCGTATTGCCCCCGGTTATAAAATACCATCCCGCCAACAATCCCAGGCAGGCCGTCAAAAACAGCAAAAGAATCAGTATGCGGGTCCCCGCCTCACTGCGCCCGAGGTTTTGGTCAATTTCTGGTTTTTTCAAAATTCTATCTCCTATCCCGGTTAAAAGAACCAAGCCACCTTGTCATCTGCATCTTCAAAATCAAAGCCTATACCCAGCCGCGCATCTTAACTGCCTGCGCCACCCGGTTTATGGAGATGATATAGGCGGCATCGCGCATGTATATGTTGTTATTGCGGGCCATTTCGCTGACCGCTTTGAAGGCCGATGTCATCTTGACATCAAGTTTTTCCAGCACCTCATCCTTCTCCCAGTAGTAATTGGTATTGGACTGTACCTGCTCAAAATAACTGCAGGTTACGCCGCCCGCATTGGCCAAAAAGTCAGGGATAACGAAAATACCGCTGTTGCGGATAACCTCATCCGCCTCTTTGTTAACCGGGCCGTTGGCTCCTTCAGCAATAATCTTGACCTGTTTACTGATTTTACCTACATTGTCCATATTGATCTGATTCTCTATAGCAGCGGGGATCAGGATATCTACATCCTTTTCAATCCACGCACCGGCCGGCTCTACCCGGCATCCATAATCACGGGCTTTGTCCTTGTCAATACTACCAAAGGAATCGGTCATGCCGGCCAGTAACCTGGCATCGAGTCCGGATTCCTTATAGTAGGTGTAAGCCTTTTTGTCATTATTATCCCAACAGCAGACGGCTACCACCGTACCGCCAAGTTCCTGGTATAACCGGGCCGCATACCGAGCGACATTTCCAAACCCCTGAATGCTGGCAGTAGTATCCTCCGGTCTGATACCCATCTCCTTCAGGGCCTCCCGCAGGGTGTAGACAACCCCATACCCGGTGGCTTCAGTTCGACCCAGTGAACCGCCCATCCCTACGGGTTTCCCGGTAATAAAGCCCGGGTACCTTCCACCATAAATAGACTCAAACTCGTCCAGCATCCACAGCATATGTTTGGCATTGGTCATAACATCAGGCGCCGGTACATCGGTAAAGGGTCCCATATCCCTGGCCAGCTGCCTGACATAACCCCGGCACAGCCTCTCCTGTTCAGTCTCGGTAAGGTTGCGTGGATCACAGATAATTCCGCCCTTTCCCCCGCCCAGGGGTATATCAACTACCGCACATTTCCAGGTCATCCACATGGCCAGGGCCCGCACTGTATCAACCGTCTCTTGAGGATGGAATCTGATTCCGCCTTTAGCAGGTCCCCGGGCACTGTTGTGCTGGATGCGGTAACCATTGAATATTCTGGTGCTGCCGTCATCCATGCGTACCGGAATGGTGAAATGGTATTCCTTCATGGGTTGACGGAGCAATTGCCTGGTAGCATCATCCAGGCCGATCATCTCCGCTACCCTGTCAAACTGGGCCTGAGCATTTTCATATGGGTTATACGAACCTTTAACCACCACATCTTTCCTCCCTACATTAATAAGTAACGAGACAAGCCTAAACTGAATTATAAACTAGAACAAACCCATTTCCTATATTACCTGACACGATTATTAAAATTTTTGAAACCGGTTTCCATTTAACCTGGTTTCGCAACCGTAGGCACGATACCTTTTGTTAATATCTGACATACATAATGGCTCAACATTCCGGTTGACTGCAGCTATGAACAAACTGAAGCAGACCGGTTCTGGTACCAAGGGAAGCATGGTGAGCAGCAACCCGGTGAAGATACCGGTGTATTCTGATAGGTGCGGTCCGGGATACGGAAGGGTAATATATCAAGATCGATATCTATCTTGGAAGGAGCTTCCATTGCTCAGACAATTCAGCGAAGAGTTTTCTGGTCTTGTCAGGACTATCAAAATTTACAATCGTATAGCTGTCGTTGGTCAGGATGTATATGAACGGTCCCTTATTGGAGTGGATATACAGTCGTCCCTTCCCCAGGTCCTGCAGGAGGAAGTGCCCTTTACGGATGTCCCCGAAGGCATACCCATTGGTTCGGCTCTTAATGGCAGGTATCGAATCCTCCATACGAATATCCGTGACCTCTTTGATATCTATTCGGGTTGAATATATGCCACCGATCCTAATCCAGTGTCCTTCAATCCCCACGGTAGACTCCCGGTTGCCGTAGACGATTCCTGCCACCACGACAGCGAACACCAACAGATATGCGGCCAGAATCAGGACAGTGGTATTAGTTCTCCTCCCTGACTCCCCGGGTGTTTTATCCGGAACATACTTCTGAGCCCTGATTATCACGTATCCCAACACTGCTGTAAACAGTATCCAGGATCCCGTCTGCGCAAAATGATTACCCAGATATTTGCCTATATTCCCCCCTGCCAGTATGGAAGCTAGGGCAAACATACCGTTGCCGATAAACTTCTCGATACCTTTTTCCGACATCACCCTGCGGTCCTCGGCACTCGATGTATTGTAGCCGGCAATAAGCCAGGACATCTTAAAATACTTAATCATGATGCCCAAAGCGACTATTATGAGAACTGCTAGCCAGTCAACAAAGAGATCCATATCGAAACTCCTCTAGTCGGTATTGCGTGTCCTGCTCCAACGCTGCCATTAACCTCCAGCCGATTTAACTCCAATTCCTGGCAGTTTTTTGCCTTGATTGCTGAGCTAAGGGGCTTGATCGCAAAAACCCCGGATTAATTCGTGTCCGGGGTTAACACTTTGATAGAATGTCCGCAGGTTTCCGTACCTTCCCTGCCTGGGAGTCAGCGATTCCTCGCTGTACCCTGCGGACGCTCTATTTTTCCAGAGAATAAATATTATTTAGCTGCTGTGGTATGTGCACAACCGTAAGGCACAATACTATTATACCATTGAAATTGGCCGTATCAAGCTGTGATTCCAAAGGGGACGTATCAAAATTAAGGTGGCTAACCCCTGCATAATTTATTTCCTAACCTTATGTAGTTGAATAACCGACTGGGATTACTGCTAGCATCAGGTAGTGAACCGGTGGTATGACCGGATTTACTGTGCCTGAAGTAATCTTCCCATGGGTATCACAGGTACAACTCCGCCTGGCGATCGCGATCATGCGGTGTTTTTCTAATGCCAGGTTTTTGTCGGTCTGTATCCTTATAGCCAATGACTGTCGAAACCGAGTCAGTCGTGATATATTAATGAAGTCAGCCGAGTGAGAAAGGGAAAACAAATGGAATTCTTATTGACCGCAGCAGAACTGGTAATCAACCTGGACCAGCATCTAACCGATATTATTCAGAGCTATAGGGAGTGGGCTCTCCTGCTCATCTTCCTAACGGTCTTCTGCGAAACAGGGTTGGTAGTAACCCCTTTTTTACCGGGCGATTCCCTGCTGTTTGTTATTGGCGCCCTGGGAGCCAGTGGTGATATCAACCTGCTGTTGTTCGCAGTTGTCATAACCGTTGCAGCCGTTAGCGGCAATATGCTGAACTATCACATCGGCAGTTTTGTGGGCCCGCGGATTTTTGTTAAAGAAGACAGCCGGTTTTTCAACCGTGAACAACTGCTTAAAGCCAGGGACTTCTACGATAAACATGGCGGCAAAGCCGTTGTCATCAGCAGATTCCTTCCGATATTGCGCACCTTTGTTCCTTTTGTAGCCGGAATTGGCCGCATGAATTACGGGAGATTCTTTCTCTACAATCTGGTAGGAGGAATCCTATGGGTAGCAGTGTTTTTTACAGGTGGCTTCTTTTTTGGCAATATACCTATCGTTCGCAACAACTTAAGCTTAATTATCCTGGGCATCATCGTCATCACAGTCGTACCGGCCTTAATCACCATAGTCTACAACAGCCGTTCTCGCAGGAAAGAAGATTATTCCTGAAATAATCCGGGCCAGGGCTTGATGCCAATGTATGGTATCATCGAGGATATCGTCCCAACCCTTATTTTTGTGCGGCAAAGTACCTGGTGATTCGAAAATAATCAGTTGTGGGGGTTGCTAAACATCGTTATTTATTCCAGCCAACTTTTCTATTGCTTTTGATATTTCCATTAATTGTTTATGAGTTTTGCAGACGAGGACCAGTATAGATATTGGTATTACTACCGCAATGCCAAAACCAATCAAATACAGCAGCACTAATAAGAGTTCCCAATTCCCTATGGTTCCTATTACTTCCATGATAATACCTCCCACTCCACAATTCACCTATCACGTTAATACATTACACTATTGGCTTATTTTTGTAATTAATTCTATTATAATAATAATAATATGATTAGGAAACCATGGTGTGCGGAATGGTTCAGTATGGAGCGCTCATAACCAAATACTTTTTGGGGAGGAAGGTAGATGAAAAGAGTAAGAAACCTCGTTGTTGTGGTCATGTCGCTGGTGCTGGTGTTTAGCATGTGCATGGTCGCGGGTGCTGCAGAAACCTACGTTACCTTGGACAGCGCCCAAGCGGTGGTCAAGGGCCTGGACTATGACGGGAACAATACCGTTTACGATGAGAAAACTGATTATATTGTCAATCTCGGGGAGGGTTCCACCGCCACCTATACAGTACCCTCCGGCGTCAGCGGCACCTATGATATCTATCTGGAGGTGTCACGCGGGTTTGTCGGATTTGGAACTACACCGTTCAGCATTTCCGTAAATGATGGCCAGGCGGTAGTACCGATAATCGAATACGGTTTCTGCCAGAAACCTGACTACTCTGATAGATACGACCGGGGTGTGTTCCCGGCCCTGAAAAATGTAGCTCTTAAAGCAGGGGACACGATAACCGTCACCACCCTGCCCGGTTTTAAGTTATCCACCTATAAACAATCATTCCTTCCCTGTCTCGGGGATGTCCGCCTGTATCCGGCCGGGGCCAAGGTAGCCGTTGGTTACAACGGTGTCATCCCCAAGGAAGAAAAGGTCGACCCCAATGATCCCCTTTCCGGTTTGGAAATTATCTGGCTTGGCTCCTCCGTATCATACGGACAGAGCGCCCAGGGTTATTCTATGGCCGATTATCTGGAGGAAAAACATCCGGCTTTGGTCAGCTACAAATATACGGTCTCCGCAACCACTCTGGTTGACGACAACCCCACCTCTTATATTTCCAGAATGAAAGCGATACCCACTGACCTGCGCCCGGACCTTTTCATTGTACAGCTGTCTACCAATGATGCAATGTTTAACAAGCCTTTCGGCGCTCTGAGCAGCAGTAAGAATATTGAGGACTTTGACACCCAAACCATCTATGGCGCTATGGAATACATAATCGCCTACGCGTCGAAAACCTGGAATTGCCCGGTTGTGTTCTACTCCGGCACCTATTATGATTCCGCGACCTATTCCAATGATGGCACCTATTACGGGCGGATGGTTGAGGCCATGTTGGATATTCAGAAAAAATGGGGTATATTCGTCATAGATCTTTACAACAATCCAGAGATGACCGCGATTTACAATACCGAAGAGTACAAAACCTACATGGCTGATGGTGTGCATCCCAACGCCCATGGCTATTCCGCCTGGTGGGGACCGGTTTTTGAGAAGGAACTAACCGCCTTCTTAACCGCGAACCGACAGACGGAAACTGCAGAGGAACCGGCGGCCGCCGATGAACTGGATGATATACCGAAAACCGGCAGTAACATGACCTTCTGGTGGATACTACTGGCAGCATCCGTCCTCGCAACCATGGCTCTGACCTTTAATATCAGGAAAACCGAGAGAGGTTGAGCATCATCGGCCAAAATCCATAACAAATAAAAAAATGAGCAGTGGGTTTTCATTCACTGCTCTTTCCTTGAAAGGTGTGAACGGATGAAGGACAGAAATGCGGAACCGATACCTAACAGCAAATCAATAATAATCACTGCGGCTATTTGTCTGTTCTTTCTGTCAGCCACCGTTCTGTTTGGAAACTACGTTCAAAACCTGCGGGAAGCAAAAACCTTTACCGACTTAACAAATACCAAGAAGAAGCCCGCCAGTCATGACTATGTAACCGCTTCCGACGGGAAGCGAATCCTGGAAGAGTATGCAGAGCTGTACAATACTAACCAGGATTTTATCGGGTGGCTTGAAATTGAAGGCACCGTTATCAACTACCCCGTGATGTATACCCCCCATGACGAGGAATACTACCTTAATCGAGATTTCTATGGAAAAAGTTCTTCCAATGGAACCCTTTTTGTTGACGCGGATTGTACTTTTAATCCGGTTAGTGACAACATCATCATTTACGGCCACAACAAGTCAAACGGCTCCATGTTCAGTGGTCTCCTGAACTACAGGGATAAGGATTTTTACCGGAATAACAGGATAATCCGCTTTGATACCATTTACGGCAAAGGCAGCTATGAAATCATCGCGGTATTCTACAGCCGTGTGTACAGGAAATCGGACAACGTGTTTAAGTTCTATAATTTCATCGATGCCGCCAGCAAGGAGGAGTTTGACACGTTTATCCGGAACATCAAAGCCCTGTCAATTCACGATACCGGTGTCGAGGCTGAATACGGCGACAAATTAATCACCCTCTGCACATGTACCAATGACGGCAATAATGGCCGTTTTGTGCTGGTAGCAAAAAAGGTGGCGTATGAACCATTCAACCCGAATCCCTAAACAAATAAGTACGTCAATCCGGCAAAACTTTAGTACATACCAACAACGGCACCCCATTAATATCTGCTGGTAAATTCTCCTGTGTCCCCTGCGATAGTTATTCATTAATTGCCTATGCCTGCTCCGAAGGTTCGTGGCTGCATCCTGGTCAAAGGGTCATTGGGCCGCGCCCGACGCTGTCCGTTACTGTCCAGACTGCCCAGCAATCTCCCCTGAACATAGGCTCTTTTAAGCACCTCAGCCGCTTTGTTATTATTGCCTGTTATTTTATGTTCTTTGAATTGTTGACATATATATCTATAATTTGCAGGAACATCTTGTGTCAAGCAGAATATTCTGTTTATTGCTGAATTCTTGCGCCTTTCATTATCGATTGGCGAAAAGCCGGCCGAAGGAGTGATTGTATTGCTGCGGCATCAAGAACAAGTGCCCTCGTTGCCTGTTCCTGCGCTGGATAACCTTTGGGATTTTTTGAATTGGATTAAACCAATTGTAAACGATGAAGAATTCCGAGCAAGTGAAGAAGCCTTAAACGAGTTTTTAAGGCCGGGCGGAGATGGAGAAAAACTGCAGAGAAAACTAATAGAGGTATCCAGGGAACTTGACACCAGCTGGCTGCCGCCGTTTTGGAACGATATGTACCTGGAGTACCGCGGTGAATTGGTATGCAACAAGAACTATTATGCGGTTTTTGATAATACCGGTTTGAAACCGCAGTACACGGTGTCAACTTTGGCCGCCAGGTTGATACATGAGTTGATGAATGCCTATGTTGAAATAAGTTTGAAGACCTTCAGTCCGGATTTTTCCAAGGAGCGGCCGCTGTGCATGGATCAATACAACCGTATTTTCAAAGCAGTAAGATTACCCCGATTAACAAAAGATGTTTACAAAACTTATCCCTTTGATAAACACCACCATATCATTGTTTATTACAGAAACAACATCTTCAAGGTGACGACCTCCGATGCCCAGGGAAATATCCTGCCGGCAGATATGCTGGCTTCCAAGATTCAAAGCATAATTGATGCAGGTATTGAAGACAGGGGCAACGATGTGGGGGTATTGACTACTGCCGACCGGGATAATGCTGCCCGGCTCCATGACGCAATTGAAACCGACAGCACCAACAGGAATAGTTTGGAAACCATAAATACTGCTGTTTTTGTCCTCTGTATTGATCCGGTCGCAAAAAATCTGAAAGATTTTCAGAAAAAGGTGCTTCTCTCTGATGGCAGGAACCGTTATTTTGATAAGAATTGTCAAATTATTATCACCGAAAACCTTGATATAGCTATAAACAATGAACACACCGGGGCGGATGCGATTCCGTGGTTTAGTATCTTCAACCGGGCACTTGACAATATCATTCGTGATGGTGGGAGGGATAGGATTATTTTAATGAATGCATCGTTGCCTGAGGAGCTTGAATGGAATCTATCCGATGAAATTAAGTGTTGCCTGCAGGAGCAATTAAAAAAGCACCGGGCGTTTGCTGACAACATTTATGTCGATAATTTGATACTCGATAACTGCGGACGAAATTCCATCAGGAAATTGAAGATGAGTCCGGACGCCTTTTTTCATATTGCACTGCAGATTGCTCAGTATAAGACTTTCGGAAAATTAAGAAGTACATATGAATCTGTTGCTATAAGGTATTTCAAAGACTGCAGAACAGAATGTGCCCGGGCGGTTAATGAAGAGGTATCCAAACTGGCCATGGAGGTTTGTTCAGGAAACCGTTCCCGGGACAGGCTCCGAGAGCTGATCATTAACGCGCAAAATGCTCATATGGAGAGGATAAAAAAGTGTCAAACCGGGTTAGGAATTGAAAGGCATCTGTTTGTTCTTTATAAGCTGTATGAGAAATATGGAGACGAGCTGGGGATTCATAATCCACCTAAGCTTTATGACTCACCGGGTTACAGGCATTTGACCCATGATTTTTTCAGCACCAGTGGTGTCAGTTTCGAAAACATCAGCCTGTTTGGATTTGGCCCGGTTGTAGAGGACGGCTATGGAATTGGGTATGTCATAAATGACGAAAAAATCAATGTCTCTATTTCAACCCAAATGAGGAACAAAGACAAAGCCGTGGAACTGCTGACCAACTTAAACGAGGCATTTCTGATAATTTTGTCTGTCATGTCCTCTCCATCCGGCAGTAAATAAGAATAATGAGTTCTATATTAATCGCAACAGCAGACCTTGTGGGCCGGGCTGTCACCTGCCTAATCCCCTGAGGATTGCCCGGTCTTGACCTGCAGATCCTGCCCGTCACAGGTTATGATCACCGTTCCATCCCGGTCGGTACGGAGTATTCGTGCTGCCTGTCCCGCCAGACGGGATATGGTCTCCTCATGGGGGTGCCCGTAATCATTGTCCTTCCCACAGGATATTACTGCATAAACCGGACTTACCGCCTCCAGGAACTCTTCCGAGGTCGAATAACGGCTGCCATGATGTCCTACTTTGAGCACATCCGCCTCCAGGTCCGCCCCGGAGGCGATCATTTCCTCCTCCGACTCAAAGCCGGCATCCCCGGTCAGCAAAATGCTACAGTTTATGTAAGTTATTTTGATAACGGCCGAGTACTGATTGAGGTCTTTATAGTCGCTGCTGCCAGGGGCCAGGAATTCAATCTGCAGCCCCGGATCGTCCAAAACGATCAATCCGGCTCTGGCCGGGGTGACCTTGAGATTACGAGCTTTTATCGCCGTCAGCACATCTTCATAAGTACGTGTATTATGGGCAACCCGGGGCATATAAACCTTTTCCACCTCAAAAGCTTCGATTACATCATCCAACCCTCCAATGTGATCCTCATGAGGGTGAGTTCCTACCAGGTAATGAATCCTCTTAATACCTGTGCGCTCAAGGTATTTTACCACCACAGGCCCATCGGCGTTGTTGCCCCCATCTACCAGCATCACTCTCTGGTCGGGCAGTACCACCAAAATGCTGTCAGCCTGCCCCACATCCAGGAAATGGACGCTCAATTCCGAGGCCGATGGTTGAGAATCAACCGCCGGGGACCGAACCTCGTCAACCGCGCTTTCACCCGACTTCCCGGGAGGTGCCTGCACCTGCGGCGTTTCAATCCCGCATCCCCATAACGTTACCGCCAGCATTACTGCGACCAAGCCAAGAACTATGATTCGTTTCATTCGCCACACCTAATCCTCAAAGACTTCTTCCATCAGCTGCTTTACCTTCTGTACCCGGGCCCGCGTAGCCTCATGGTCGATTTCAACCGTTATCCGGATGACATCTCCCTCTCGAACCTCCCCGGGCAGGAGTTTGCGAGGCAGGTTGAAGATTTTGTCTTCACCCTCAACGCATGCCCATTCGCCTTCCAGTCTGTCGATGATGTACACACTACCTCTCCTTCCTACCACCGGCGGAAAAACGCTCTTCACATGATACGTTTCACCCGCCCGGGCTTCTTCCCCCTATCAACTTTATGATATAAAGGAGAGATTGGCAAACGTCACCCTCACTGCCGGTTAATGGCTGACTTTATCTCCCGGACCAGTTCTCCGGCCCTATCGAAGGAATCACCTATTATCAGGCGCATAAGGGCGCTGCCCACCACCACCCCGTCACAGAGGGGGGCCAGATTTCTGGCGGTGTTGGCATTCCCCACCCCGAAGCCAATAACCAGGGGCAGATCGGTACATTTACGGATGGTGTCGGTAAGACTCGCCAGGTCAGTATTTATCTCCTCACGTTCTCCGGTAATCCCGGTAACGGAAACACAGTAGACAAAACCGCGGGCGCGGGCACAGATGGCGGCAATGCGTTCCCGGTTGCTGGTAGGAGCCACCAGCGGTACCACATCTATTGCCGCCTGCTCCGCGGCTTGAAGCAGGGGAAGACTTTCCTCCCGGGGCAGTTCAGGCACAATCAGCCCATCCACTCCACTCCTTGCCGCCTGGTAGCAGAATTCCTGCAGTCCCATCTGCAGGATGGGGTTATAATAACTCATCAACACCAGGGGAATAGAACTCTGCTGCCTTACCCTTTGTACCATCTCCAGAATCCCGGCCACCGTAACCCCGCCCTGAAGAGCCTGGTAGGAGGCAGTTTGGATTACTGGACCATCGGCTATCGGGTCGGAAAAGGGCACTCCAATCTCAATGATATCCGCGCCGCATTCCGCCAGGCCTAACACCATCTGCCCGGCAACCTCCAGCGAGGGATACCCTCCGGTAATGTAAGCAACCAGAGCCTTTTCCCCCCGGCCTGTTAACACCTTGAATCTTTCTCTTATTCGGCTCACCACATGTCCCCCTTTCCTAAACGGAATCCACATCCTTGTCGCCCCGCCCCGAGAGATTGACAACCATCACGGCCTCCCGGGACAGTGCCGGAGCCAGACGGATGACCTCAGCCAGGGCGTGGGCACTTTCCAGAGCGGGAATTATACCCTCCACCCGGCTGAGCTGGTAAAATGCCTCCAGAGCATCATCATCATGAGCAGTGGTATAGGTGACCCGCCCGCTCTTAAGGAGGTAGGAGTGCTCCGGTCCCACCCCCGGATAGTCAAGACCCGCCGCAATGGAATAGGCATTCTGAATCTGGCCTTCCCCGTTTTGCAGAACCAGGCTGTACGAACCGTGCAGTGTTCCCGGTCGTCCGCAATTGAGGGTAGCTGCGTGTTTATCTGACTGCAGACCGCGTCCCGCAGCTTCCACACCGATCAGCTTAACCCCACCATCATTCAGGAAGGGATAGAAAATCCCCATGGCATTGGAACCGCCGCCCACACAGGCCACGATATAATCCGGAAGTCGGCCTTCGGCTTCTATTATCTGCTGCCGGGTTTCCCGTCCGATTATGGACTGGAAATCTCGCACCATCATAGGATACGGGTGGGGACCGCCGACCGAGCCCAGAAGGTAGTAAGTACTGTCCACATTGGTAACCCAATCCCGAATGGCCTCGTTCATAGCATCCTTTAAGGTTCGTCCGCCGGAATAAACGGGATTAACCTTTGCGCCCAGGAGTTCCATGCGTTTTACATTAAGACCCTGACGCAAAATGTCCTCTTCCCCCATATATATTTCACAGTCAAACTCCAACAAGGCCGCTGCGGTAGCTGTAGCCACCCCGTGCTGTCCGGCCCCGGTCTCGGCGATTATCCGCCTCTTGCCCATCCGCTTCGCCAGCAACCCCTGTCCCAGGGTGTTGTTTATTTTATGAGAACCGGTATGATTCAGATCCTCCCGTTTCAAGTAAATACGGGCTCCGCCCAGGCTTGCAGTTAAGCGGGATGCGAAATACAGCGGCGAAGGCCGACCCACATAATCATTCAGATAGTAATTCAATTCCTCCTGAAAGGATTCATCGGATTTTAATCGAGCATAAAATGCTTCCAGTTCCAGCAGAGACGGCATCAAGGTTTCCGGGACAAAACGTCCCCCGTAGTCGCCGAAATACCCCCGTTCATCCGGGAGAGCATGAATAGAATAAATGCTCATTAATGTTCACTCCTCAAAATGATGTCGAATACAAATCACACATCGCTTACGGCCCGCAAGGGGCCAACACCTGAGCGACATCGCACGCCCCTCCTTCCCGGCTGCCACACCGGTTACCAGGATCCATTCCATATTGAAATTACCGGATAAGGTTTTGAGGCAAGAAACAGAGATGATAACGGCTGGGTTATAAAAGGGCTGAATAATAAAAACCAATGCCGCAGATAAGCATTGGTTAATTCTCCAACTCATCTCATCTCCGCTCGGCTAAACTAACTAAACTTTACTCAACTCGTTCCTATGTGGCTCTGATAACAACCTAGCAGAACAGAATGGGTGCTGTCAACCGGTAATTTCCAGCAGTCTGTGTCAAGATTAAGTGGGTAGGCTCCCGCCGATGCCAATACATTCATCATTCCTGTGATGAGCTACAGGAGTGCCGGCACCAATGTCAGTTATAAATTTGGCAACTTGCCGGGACGGACTACTTAACCTTGTTGCTCTCGTCAATAGCCGTTACATCTTTCATCCCAGGCCCCAAATTGCAACGCAATTTCTTCCCTTGGCTTTTGCCTTGTACAGGGCGTCATCGGCCTTTGTGAAAAGATCCTCAATACTACTGCTATCGTCAGTGTCACCACAGATTGCCGCTACTCCAATGCTTACCGTTAAGTAATCTCCTGCTCTCCGTAAATAACTTTGTCTCCGGCAACAGTTTTCCGAAACTGTTCCGCTGCCTTTTTTGCCTCCTTCAAAGATGTGTTCTTTAAAAGAACAGCAAACTCATCTCCTCCTATGCGCCCAACAATATCAGTTTTCCGAAAACTGTTCTTTATGGTGTTTCCAATCTCACGAATCACTTCGTCCCCGACCGCATGCCCAAAGGTATCGTTGATATTCTTGAAAGAATCCAAATCCATCATCAACAATGACAGTTCCCCATTATGCCTTTTGTCCCGGGCAAACTCCCTTTGAGCCAAACTCATAAACTCTGCTCGATTGTGATTGTAGAGGCCGCTTAAGGAATCTGTGGTAGCCAAAACCTTAAGTTCCTCCCGAATTTTCCTTTCTTCCGTAACATCACGGATGGATTTTAGCATTTTCCTGTTTCCATCCTGGTAATCACCCAACGGGACCGTGTCAATCTCAAAAAAACGCTCTTCTCCATTTATTACCAAAGAATAATCAGAGCCAATCTCGCTTTTAAATATTTCCAGCAACTCCGGCTCTCGATGAAGAATGCGCTCTATGGGATAATTTTCCAGTGAAATATTTAATTCTCCAAAAAAATTCTGGGCCGCCTTATTGTAATCTATTATCCTTCCCCCCGGTCCCAATATTACCATGCCGGCGAAGTTATTCTCAAAAATTGTTTCCCGAGCCAGGGTTCTTATTTCCATAAAATCGTATTTTATAATGCCATAGCTGAGGGTAAGTAGTGAAACGGGCAGTATGAGAGCGGCATAGTCAATACTCTGCTCATCGAAAGCGAAAAGAATCAGCACTACCCCAATAAGAGTGAACAAGGTAGTGAAAAATGTAATCACAAAATGTTTTCTAGTATAGCCGGCCCGATTCTCTAGATATCCTAACAGGTAAATAGTAATTGTCAGGAGCAAACACAGTATGGTATATGAAATGTTTACATAGTACCAACAACCTCTTTCCATATACAAGGAACTATATCCTAATATCTGTCTCACTTCCCAACTGGAATAATAAAGGTGATGCCATGAATTGGTAAGCCGCATGAAAAAGTAATCACTGGTATGACAAACAGCAAAAGTACTGTCCGGTTTCCGGGGGTACAGATAGTTCTTGTATAAAGGAGAGCCACTACCAGCCATAGAACAGCAATAAAAGGTAATCCCATATATTGAATCTGATTCCAAAACATCATCTCTTGCAAGTTGCTGCTGTTGATAACCATTAAATAACCAAACAAATAAACACTTACACATAATAGCAAGACAGAAAAAGCCTTGCGGTAGTTGGTTCTGCCCTTTGAATAGAAATAGGCGGCGAAAAACTGAGTAAATGCAATCGTGAGAACCAGGTAAAGACTAAGTAGTGTTTTCAAGCACAGCACCTCTACATTATTGGAATCCAGATCAAATTCTTTAACTCTCAAGCACTGGTAATTTTGAAATTCCCAGCTTTTCATTTAGGGTAAGTCTCGCAAATATGGTTGGCGCCATGAAATGAAAAGGACATGGACCTACAGCCATCAAAAGGAAGGAGTTAAAACTCCATGTCCGAGAAAATTATACACTTAAATGAAAAGACCATAAAGAATTAGTTGAAGGGAATCCGGTTCAAGTCTCTTCTTGACCTCTTTTTACCAACCTAAACTTTACAGCACCCTCCAGCAGGGGTCTGTTAAGACACAGCCGCAGTGACTCCCGGCTTGAATCCTTATTACATATCTCAAGCCGTCATGGCATTGATCGGGGAGATGTTTGAATCGGAGAAACAGCTCAACAAAAGTTGAGTTGCATACCTTGGCCGACACGGGGGAAACTGATTCTGAGGTGAATCGCTTGAGGTTATCTTTTCGTCGCAACTTGGGAAGCCGCGACCGGGGCATCAGGGCTCTGCTTGGTCTGACTGCTTTTCTCCTGGCCGTTTTTCGCTCGGGGGTAATCACCAGACCGGTAAGTATCGTGCTTCTGGTCATAGGTATTCCCTTAATAGTGGAAGCAATTGCCGCTACTGAATCGTCATGGATCTGCTGGGTTGGTCAACCCGGGACGGCAGGTTAAGCAGGGTGCGTTAGTACCCTGGATTGAAACGAAGAACCTGTTGCCGGCTGAAGCCATCACTGCTAAGCCTGCTCAGGCCGACCTCCGCCGGGAACGGTTTTCATCGAAGCATGAATCAACGTATAAGACAGATGAGGTATGATAAATGAACACCAAGAGCCGCGAGTTCTGGATAATTGTATTCGTAGGCCTTATCCTGGTCTTCGGTTTAATAGCCTGGGGTCTCACCCCCATAGTCCAGCAGATTTTAAGATAAATGGGCCCATCATATAATTGGAAACTGCCGCGATACAGATCAGAGCAGAGAGGCGATGATCATCTTCTGGATATTGTCAGTCCCGCCGACAATGCTGCAGGCTTTGGCGTCCCGGAAGTAGATACTGAGAATGCTGTCGTCATTGTATCCTGCAGCACCCATGATATCTATGGCCCGGGCTGTAACCATCTGCCCTACCTGGCCCGCATAGAGCCTGGCCATCGAAGAGGCCCGGGTATAATCCCCGTCCTGATCCATCAGATAGCAGGCCCTCCACACCATGAACCTGGCAGCATCAATGGCAGTAGCCATTTCCGCCAGGGGAAAGGATACTCCCTGATTTGAGAATATGGGGCGGCCAAACTGTTCCCTCATCCGGGCGTAGGCTAAAGTGTGCTCATAGGCGGCCCGGGCGATACCTAACTGGATGGCCCCGATTAAGGCCCGCCCACAATCCAGGGTCTGGCTAAGCAAGAGGTATCCCGTATCCGCGTGGCCAACGAGCTCTTCTCTCTTTACCGGCACATCTTCGAATACCAGTTGGGCGTTATTACTGTAGCGAATACCCAGGGTTTGTCTGTTTTTGCTTGCCTTGACCCGGTCCCGGGGAACGACCAGAAACTGACAGGCTCCGGGACGACCATCCCGAGAGGCGCCGGCACATACAGTTACAAAATCAGCCACCGCTCCGTTAATAACGTAGTCCTTGATTCCATTTAAGATAAATCCGTCGTCCGAAGGCTGATAATATGTGTCCAGCCTCTGAATATCCGATCCCCCTTTGGGTTCCGTAAGAGCAAAGGAAGCAAGGGCCGGCTTATGCGAAACCAGCGGGACGAGAAATCTTTTTTTCTGTTCGTCATCACCGCCCACCAGGATTGGTAACAGGGCGTGAATAGTACCGACCATGCAAGCGGCCAGACCGGCACATACCGCTGCCACCTCTTCAATAATCAGGGCGGTCGTCACAAAGTCCAGGCCTCGTCCTCCGTATTCTTCCGGCACAATAGGAGCCACCATATTTAAGCGAGCAAGAGCTTCAACCGGACGCCAGTCAAAATCCTGTTCCTGCCGACGGTCCATCTCCAGAACCAGAGGCTCCACCTCACTTTTGAGTACATCCCGGACCAGCGAGACCAATTCCATTTGCTCTTCGCTCATCTGGAACGCTATCACGTCGATTCTCCTTTCCTCTTGGCCTTAAGCCATCTGATGAAATCCATCACCGATTTCCGGTCTTCCCGGGGAAGATCGTTTAACTCGGACATGATCTGCAGTAATTCCGCCACCTCATTGTGAGTGGCCGATTTAGCCGGTTCAACGACCGGGTCAATCGGCTGCAGAAAATAATCGAGCGGCCTGCCCAACGCCTCGGCAATCTTCTGCAACTGAGGCAGGTATATTCGCCGCTTACCCTTCTCATAATTGGAAAGGGTGGCCTGAGAAATCCCCAGTCGTTCGGCCAGTTCCTTTTGATTGAGCCCGACTTCCTCGCGGGCAATAGCTATTCGGTATCCTATCTCACGGTATTTCACATTATCCACCTTTTCCTCTAATGTAATTATTATAACGCTTGTCGTCATATCTATAAACAACAACCCATTATTTCATGCCTACACGTAAATGTTTTTAAAGTATTGACCAATTCAAAGCCCTCAAATTACAATATATTTAACAGATTGTTATATTTATTACAATTGATCGTCGTTAACATAATAATTAAAGGGGTGATGCTCAGTAATATCCTTAAATTATTAAGACTTTTAAATGGAGGTATTGATATGTCTCTGCCTAACCGCAACAATCCTTACAGTTTTAATGAATTCCTGGATTGGCGAAGGAATTTCGACTACTACCGTGATGATCCGTTTCTGCAGAAGGTAGTAAAGCATTACACCGGCGAAGATTGGCCGGTGGTTGACGAGGAAGCCCGGAAAATATCCCCCAAGGTATCCTTCCGCTGGCGGGACATGGCCGAGGCCATAGCCTGGCCGGAAAAACGCCCTTACATGATGCACTACGACGGGCATAAGAACCGGATTGACCGCATTGTCCGCCCCAAAGAAACCGAGATTATGGAAAAGGAGATCTTTTCCGAAGCCTTGTTTTCTGATAAGACCTTGCCCTGGGTCAAGTTAACCAAGATGTATCTTATCTATCAAAACGGTGAAGCCTGCATCTCCTGCCCCATTACCTGTACTGAAGGCCTGGTGGAAATCCTCAAGAGGTATGCCGATACCCCCGAACTGAAACGCATTCTGCTTCACTGCCAGGAAGGAATTGACGGGGATTTCGCCATCGGTGCCCAGTATTTGTCGGAGATCCACGGCGGTTCTGATGTGGGCGCCAACGTTCTGGAAGCAGTGCAGACGGGCGATACCTGGCGGCTGTACGGTACCAAATTCTTCTGTTCGGCCACTCACGCCGACTACGCTCTCATTACCGCCAAGCCGGTGGGGAGCGAGAAAGTAGCCTTATTCGTCATGCCCTCCTGGCTGCCGGGGGACAAGGAAAAGGAAAAACGAAACGGCTACACTATCGACCGGATTAAGTGGAAGCTGGGTACCAGCGAGCTCACCACAGCCGAAATAACCTTTGATGGAGCCGTAGCCTACCCGGTTGGCCCTCTCCATCGGGGATTGGCCAATGTGGTAGGCATTGTCCTTACCTGTTCCCGTCTGACGGTTGGCCTGTCGGCTGCTGCCTTTATGACACGGGCAGTAAGGGAAGCAAAGCAGTACGCGCAGTTCCGAGAGGCCTTCGGGGTTAAAGTCGCTCAGTTCCCCCTGGTGGCTGGACAGCTGAGAAAAGCCGAGCAATTGGCCCGCCAAACCACGGCCGGTGCCTTCAAGCTTTATCGTGACTACCTGCAGTTGGAAAACGGTTTACAGGGCGGCCTGGTGACCACGGGCAGTGAAGAGCAAACGAAGAAGACGTTTGAAGTACGAGAATTGATCATGCTGCAGAAAATTGCGGCATCCTGGGATTCAACAGATGCTATTCGGATCGCCATGTCCATTTTCGGCGGTCACGGCGTAATGGAAGATTTCTCTTCCCTTCCCCGCCTCTACCGTGATTCGGCCGTTAATGAACTTTGGGAAGGCCCTAGAAACGTTCTTTTGACCCAAATCCACCGAGACTTTCAGCGAGCCGCTGCCTGGTATTCACCGGCAGAATTTGTTGAGCGCATCCTTAAAGGAGCAGACCCCGCCCAAATTAAGGCCCTGTCGCAGGAAATGACGGAGCTTGTGTCCCTCCCCAACCTGCTTTCAATGGATGAAAAGACCATCGAGGCCAGCCAGCGGTGGGATCAATTCTGCCACGATCTTTTCCATGCCTACCAGGCACTGGCGTTGCAAGAAGCGGAATAGACCGTAAGCTCGCCATTAAGGAGGAGGAGAATTGTGAAGATAAACATTGGTGACATGATGAGAAACCGGGCGTATCTTTCCCCTGATTTGGAGGCTTTTGTGGGAGAGGGATATCGCTACACTTTCCGGGAGGCCAATCTCATGGTCAACCAGATGGCCAACTATATGAAGAGCCTCCCAGTCTACCCCGGAGACCGGATCGCAATCCTGTGCAAAAACAATTACCAGTTCCTAATCGCCATGCTGGCAGCCGCCAAGATTGGAGCCATTACCGTACCGCTAAACTGGCGTTTACACCCGTCCGAGCTGGTGTATATACTAAACGACTGTGGCGCAGTCCTGCTCCTTTACGATGCTGGTTTCAGCGAAGCCGCCGAAGCCGTACGAACCCAAACCAAATTGCGTTACCTTATAAGGTCGGGCGGAACCGGTCAGGATATTGAGTTCAATCAAGCTCTGGCAGGTCAGCCGGCCGACGAACCGGGTCTGGTTGCAGGCGACGACGATGTTGCTGTAATCATGTATACCTCCGGTACCACCGGCAAACCCAAAGGTGCGATGCTGACTCATAAAAACCTGTTTTTCGTTACCGCCGGACACTGCCACACTATCAATTGGAAATACCGCGACCGCTTCCTTTCCGTTGCCCCCCTCTTTCACATTGGGGGCCTCGCTCCGATGATAACCAATATCCACTGCGGAACCACCTGTGTGTTTATGCCCGACTTTGATCCTGTCAAGACGTGGCAGACGGTGGTGGAGGAGAAAATTACTCACATGATGACGGTTCCGGTGATGCTGCTGGCCATGCTCAGGGTGCCCGGCATCGCGGAAATGGACCTCTCCTCCCTGGAGCACATTGTTTGCGGAGGTTCCATTGTCCCGGAAATCATATTCACCGAATATAAAAAGTACAACATCGAGGTCGAAAACGTCCTGGGGGTTACCGAGTACGCCGGAGCCCTAACCTTCTGGACTCACGACATGGGTTGGGATAAGAGAACCTCGGTGGGTAAAGCGGTATTCCATGGAGAAATCAAAATCGTGGATCCGGAGACCCGCAGTGAACTGCCCCCCGGACAGATCGGAGAAATTGCCGTCGCCGGTCCCCAGCTTTTCAAGGGATACTGGAACAATCCCGAGGCCACACAGAAGGTGGTGGCGGACGGTTGGTACTACACCGGAGATCTGGGCATGAAGGATGAGGACGGATTTATCTATGTGGTAGACCGGTTAAAGGATATGATCATAAGCGGTGGTGAAAACATTTATCCGGCTGAGGTTGAAGCCGTCATTGCCCGCGTACCCGGGGTAGTTGAGGTAGGTGTAGTCGGGAAACCAGACGTAAAGTGGGGTGAAGTGCCTGTAGCCTTCGTGGTAAAAGCTCCGGAAGCCGAGATTACCGAGGCTGATATTATCAAGGCCTGCACTGACAACCTGGCTCGCTTTAAGTGCGTCAAAGAAGTCATCTTCACCGGTCCCCTGCCGCGCAATGGGGTAGGTAAACTCCTTAAAGATCAGCTAAGGCAGCGGTTGGCCGGGTAAAATACCCCCAAATACGGGGCGGTTGCTTTTTTTGCTCGCTCCCATCGCCGCAAGACATAATTA
Organism: Syntrophothermus sp. DTU052; assembly: GCA_001512495.1. Lineage (GTDB taxonomy): Bacteria > Bacillota > Syntrophomonadia > Syntrophomonadales > DTU052 > DTU052. The sequence continues at coordinate 85,432 of LFRU01000098.1, forward strand.
AAGATGGAGCAGTTCCCCGGGATCATCATTGATCCGGGGAACGTCCATCCTCATACAGCAAAAGAGAGGAGGCTTAGTACTCGAATATTTCAATCGGCGCTTCGATAACTGTGTCGTCCCCTTCCTTAACCAACCTGGCCACCAGGTTGACATTGGGAACCACGTTTCTCAGGTAATACCTGGCCGAAAGAACCTTCCCGTAGTAGAAATGATAATCCCAGTGTTCCGGACCCAGCTCATTCACCCTCTTCTGAGCGATAAGAGCCTGATCCAGCAGACAATAACCGCCGTACAGCTGACCGGTAGCGGTGAGAATGCGGCGGGCCAATACCTGATAGTAGCCAATCTTCTTGGCAGCCTTATACTCTGCCATAGCGGCCATGATATCCCGGTAAGACGACAAGGCCTCTTTCAGATTGGCAAATTCAAGTCCGAAGCCGTTATCATTCCCCTGGTGGGCAGCAATGAAATCTTCGATCTCCTTCAGGAAGTCAGCAAAAACCACACCCTTATCCAGGGACCACTTCCGGTTTATCAGGTCCTGGGCCTGTATAAAATTCGTTCCTTCCCAGATGGAGTAGATCTTGAGATCCCGGGCTGCTTGAGCCACGGGATAATCCTCGCAGTACCCATAGCCACCGTAAGTCTGGATGGATTCCGCTACCAGACTCCAGGCTTCGTCACTGGGGTATGCTTTACATATGGGAGTTAGCACATCCACCCGTCCACCAGCCCATTTCCTTCTTTGAGGATCGGGATCGTGCCGGAACATGTCCTGATAGAAATAGGCTTTCATGATCATGGCGCGGCACGCCTCCAGGGTTGCCTTGTTAACCATCAACATGCGTTTGACGTCAGCATGGTTGATGATTGGAACCCTGGGCCCCTTGGGGTCGGAGGCCGAACGCCCCTGTATCCTCTCCTTGGCGTAGTTCTTTGCGTTCCAGTACGCGTTGGCGGCCACGGAAAGAGCCTGCATACCGGTACCTTTGCGCTCTTCATTCATCATTTGGAACATCTGGGCCATGCCTTTGCTGACTCCATCAGGCCCCGGAGGTTCCCCCACCAGCCAACCGCGGCATCTGTCGTTATCACCAAAAGCGAGGGCGGCTGTAGGCTGGGCATGTAACCCCATCTTGTGTTCTATGGCAGTGGTGACGACATCATTATCCTCCAGACTGCCGTCCTCGTTTACCCAATACTTGGGCACCACAAAGAGTGAAATCCCTCTGGTCCCCGGTGCGGCTCCTTCAATCCTTGCCAGGAACAGGTGAATGATGTTTTCTGCAAAATCACCATCCCCGCAGGTGATGAATTGTTTTGAACCCTTGATCTTGTATACCCTGGGATCGGAAGTAGGATAAGCTTTGGAGAGGATATCTCCTACGTCAGTTCCAGCAGTTGCCTCAGTCAGGCACATGGTTCCGGCCCATGTACCATCATACATTTTGGGGAGAAACATCTCCTTCAGTTCTTCCGACCCAAACTCCTGAATCAGCCGGGCTGCACCGCTGGTCAAGGCGTGAGCACGCATCGGCGGGCAGGCGGCCTGAAACATCTCATATATGGCGCATTGAAGGATTTCAGGCAGGGTGCCTTCAGTCTCCTCAATATTGGAGGTACCCCAGCCGTTCTCCTGGATATACTTGAATATCCGGGTGAATCCGGGGTGAACGGTGGTCTTACCATTCTCGAATTTAACCCCGAACTCCTCCATCTCATCTCCATCGGCGGCGATAACCTCGGCGGCGATGTTGTGACACTGGTCAATCATCATGTCCAGGTCTTCAATGGTGTAGTAGCCGTTATACTTCTCGTATTGAAATATTTCTTCGACTGGAAGCCATTCCTTCAGAATGAACTTCAGGTCACGGGTGTTGTAGGAATAAGAAGTACTCAAGCAGTTCATCTCCTTTCTATTTACCACGAATGTAAGGTGAGCCCGGGCCGCTGTCACGGCTTCCGGGACTTCACCTTACACAGGAACCTGCTCATCCAACTACACCATCGACATTTCTTGTCAGGCCAGTGCTGTTGAGCAGTGGTTAGCTCCTACTTATATTATTTATTCTTTCTTCTGTTTGGCAATCTCCTCGTCGCGCAGGATCCGGCGCAGGGCCTTACCGGTATTGGTGCGGGGCAGCTCGGAACGGAACTCCCACAGCTTGGGAACCTTGTAAGGTGCCAGCTTTTGACGACAGAGAGCATCCAGCTCTTCAACGGTAACCGTTTGACCGGGTTTCAGCTGTACGAAAGCCTTAACTGTCTCACCGCGATACTCATCGGGAACACCAACCGCCATAACGTCGGCAATAGCAGGATGCTGCATGAGAACCTCGTCGATATCGCGCGGATAGATGTTATAACCGCCGGCAATAATCATATCCTTGGTGCGGTCAACAATGAATATATAACCCTCTTCATCCATATATACCACGTCACCGCTCTTCAACCAACCGTCTTCCGTTAATGCCAGGGCCGTTTCCTCCGGATTGTTCCAGTATTCCTTCATAACAGTAGCGCCTCTCATCCATAACTCACCGCGCTCACCCAGGGGCACATCATTGCCATCTTCGTCAACTATGCGGACTTCCATGTCAATATACGGAACGCCAACGCTTCCCGGTTTGGGACGCCCTCCGGGAGTACTAACTGCCAAGGCACAGGTCTCACTCGAGCCATATCCCTCATAGAAGTTGAAATCATATTGGCGGCACTTTTGGTACAGAGCGAGTGGAGCCGGGGCTGCACCGGTACCGCAGTAGACAAATTTGCGGTGCCAATCAATATCGTTAACGCGCGGGTTGGCGAAAAGTGCTTCTAACATGGTGGGCACTGCCGGGAAATATGCATATTGGTCATAACGCTCGATCGCATCAAGTACTTCATTGGGTTCGAAACGCGGCAGGATAACCATAGTCATCTGGGAGCGTGCCGCATACAGAATGCAGCATACTTCTCCGTAGATATGGAAGAAGGGTATGAGGCACAGAAGGTTTTGAATCTCGGTCGGCTCGTTGTCAACCATTTCAATACACCACATAACCACCTGATAGGCGGCGGCGACTATATTGAATTGGGTCAATACTGCCCCCTTGGGAACGCCGGTGGTTCCACCCGTGTATTGGATAACCGCCGGATCGTCATGCTTGATATCAACCAGGGGAGGTACCCAGCGTCTGTCAGTTTCAAGAACCTTGGAAAAATTAAGCCATCCCGGCTCAAGTCCCAGTTCCTCATCAGTGCTGATGCTCCCGCCCGGCATGAAATCCGCCAAACGGGTAACCATAACCATTGGAATCTCAAGCTTGTTGACCAGGGGCTTGACAAGCGGTACCAAACTATCAAAGGTTATAAGTCCGGTGAGCCCAGCATCCTTGAAAGCGAATTCAAGTTCATCCGCAGTGTAGACGGGGTTTAGGTTCACAACTACGCCACCGGCCATCAGAACTGCCCAGAAAGCAATAACAAATTGCGGGCAGTTGGGGAGGCAGATACCCACTCTGTCCCCCTTCTTGATATTGTTTTCGACCAATACATTGGCCATGCGGGTAACCTTATGGTAGAGTTGATCCCAGGTAATTTTAGCTCCATAGAAATCAGTGGCAGTCTTGTCAGGCTGAAAAACTGTGGCATCACGAAGAATATAATAGGCCGGGATCAGCGGATACCTCATAGTGGTCGGAGTTTTCCAATTGTAGACCTTTGTCCAAAATCGACTTTCATACGGTGATGTCATAAGGGGAACCTCCTTTGAATTAATTTCTGGATTAATTTGTTCGACCAAACTCCGTTCTTTTGAGAAACGAACAGAGTTTAATCCACCGCGCAAATGAAATCTTTCCGGTAGAAGGGAGAATGAATAACTAGCACGAATAAGCCTCTTTTAGAGTGCATTGGAAAGACGCGGTTGTCAGGGTCAGCTTTGCATCATACAGATAGCAGACCCATCGCCAACAGTAGGAATCACTATACCTGATTCCAGATTTGAGATGCTTTTGTAGGAGCATTAGATAGATGTGC
>LFRU01000041.1:0-13969 GCA_001512495.1 Syntrophothermus sp. DTU052
GATTCCGCATTCGCCCACGTAATATTTACTATACCAGTTTCAACAGTCTCATTGATAAAGATGCTGTCTGACCATGCTGCGTAGGCTCCGCCGAGAGCAGCAAAGGCAAATACTAATACCAGTGCTAAAACTCTAATTCTTTTCACTATATACGCCTCCTCAAAATGTTTTTTGATAAAATGTTTTTGATGTTAAACGGTGTGAACCTAGACACCGTGTTGGAAACTTTCTGACCCCTGACCTCCTTTCCAGTCGATAATTAATGGTGAATTCTTACTTTATAAACCAGCGGCGGGTAGGCCGCATTGGTTCGATTTAAAGCTCCGGTTATTCTGATTGCTCTGGAGCTGATTGTTCTACAGCTACTTGTTCTACTACTGATTGCTCTCCAGCATCGGGGGCAATACTTCCGCCAGTCTTCGATGGTGCTGGGATTGTTACATGACCTTTAACATAAAGGTTGTCGGTCCAAGCGCCTGCTCCCAACTGGTTCCACGGCCAAGCCGGGATAATGCCCTCAAAGGAGTAGTCGCCGGGTGTAGTGGCATTGATATTCAGTCTAAAATGGGCGGTATTTGTTTTGCCGGGGTCGATACGATCTGGAGGATTCCAATTGGAGAAGCTGAACGCGTCAAAATTGGTTACCGGATCTTTATCCACCCGGACCATATAAGGTGCTCCGATTACTGCGGGCACTGAACCTATATTTTCAATCTTGAAGTTGATTTGTACAAATTTATTATTAGGCACCTTTTTTACGGTCAGGTACAGTTCATGTTGCTGCGGGTCATTTGAGTATTTGTCGACATCGGCCTCAATAAAAGCATTGGATATTTGGTTTTCTATCTGCAGGGGAAACCAAACCTGCATGCTTCCGGTCGTAATTTTTTTTGCATTGTAAAAAATTGAATCAGACCATTGGGCAGCCGCTGTTCCCATGAGGCCCAGCGCCAGGGTGAGTGCGAAAACGGTGATTATTAAACGCCACCTGATGGTTCCGTTGGTTTTGCTACCGTGCCTTCTATTTATTCTCACTTAAGATACCTCCATACTTGTCGGAGTTTAACAGCCGGCTATTCGCCCTGCTGAAATTGCCTTTTCCTTTACCGTTTTTAGTTTACTGTGGGGCGGAGCCTTCTCCCACACACCACAGGCTAGACTTTAATTCACCTAAGAAACACTTAGTGAGGTATACTTTAGTACCATAACCACATAAACCGTTACCGCCTTGATGATTAAACAACCAAAGAGAGTTCACTGCTCCTGCCCATGCCTTTGGAGTAGGCGTACAGCGCGGCCTGGGTGCGGTCGGCCAGGTCAAGTTTGTCCAGGATCTGGCTTACGTGCTTCTTTACTGTGTACTCGGTAATATAAAGGGCGGCGGCAATTTCACGGTTGGACATGCCCTGAGCCAAGGCTTCCAGAACCTCCTTTTCCCGGGAGGTCAGTTGTTCAATAGGATCATGGCTGTCATGGAAAACGATCTGCTGCATGACTGCCGGGTCGATATAGTTCCTGCCGCGGGCTACCAGGCGGATGGCCACCAAAAACTCTTCCGGGGTCGCTTCTTTCAGGATGTAGCCTTCAACCTTGTGAGCCAGGCACTCCCGAATGTAAGAGCCGTCACTGAAGGACGTGAGGACGATGAAACGACAGCTGGGAGCAATTTTGCGGCCCTGCTTGATGAGGTCAAGGCCGTAGTCGTTGCCGATTCTCAGGTCCACCACCGCCAGATCGGGGTGCAGTTCGCGGAGCAGACGCAGTCCTTCCTCGATGTTAGAAGCAGTACCAACCACCTTCATGTCCTTCTGACTGTTGACAACCGAACTGACTCCCTGCAGTACCATGGGGTGATCATCGACCAGAATCAATTTCATACTCCGATAGCCTCCTTGTAGTTGATGGACGGGGTACGCGGTCCGGGGATCGTGCATAAAACCAGGGTACCACCGCCGGGATTATGCTGAATTTCAACCTCACCGTCGAAACCGGCAGCAATCTGTTTCATGTTTCTGATTCCCAAACCCGGTTTCCAGTTGGCCGAGCTGCTGTTGAACGAACAGCCGTCGTCCTTGATGGACAAGACTGTTTTCTTGGGGGAAATGGAAAGCGAAACCTGCAAAGATGTGCATTTCCCATGTCGGACCGCATTGCTGCAGGCTTCTCTTACGATACGGTACAGGCCTTTGCGTAGGTCGGGGCTCAATATCTCCTCGCTACCTTCAGCCTGCAGATCAACCTTGATGCTGTTAAGGCGTCCCAGGTCATCAAGATATGATGCCAGGGTATCAATGAAGACGCTCTCCCCGCGTTGAGACGGGTTGAGTTTGTAAATGGAGCTTCGCAGTTCGGTAGCCGCTCGCTGGGCGGTGTTTCTCACCAGCTTCAGCTGTTCCTGAATCCTTTCGTCCTGGAGGTTTGCTTCCTCACAGGACAGGGCATGCAGGGCACAGTTGATGCTAAAAAGGTATTGGGCGATGGAATCGTGCAGTTCATTGGATATGCGGTTCTGTTCCTCGCTTACCAGCAGGCGCCCCCATAGTTGATCGCTGTGGAAGCGATCGAGGGTAATGCCCCCCAGGTCGGCCAGGAACTGGAGAGTCTTCTTGCGGTCTTGGTATTCCTGGTTGACAAGATTGTTGTCCCAGAAAGCCAGAAGCCCGAAACACTGCCCCTGAGACACGATGGTCCTGGCGGTAATCCGGCTGTTGACATCCAGAACCTGGACCAGGAAGTCATTTCCGGATTCAACTCGAGCCCAAAGCTCTTGCATTTTCGTATTCCAGTCGATCTGAACTCCCGGTAGTGCCGGGGTGGAGCACAATACCATGTTTTCCGGAAATAATTGCTCTGAGTTCGAACGCTGCAGAAGGCAGGCTGCCGGCTCGGAGGCCAGTCGACCTGTAAATTCAGCCAGGACTTCCGCCAACTGCTGCTGGTCTTCCCGGCTGTTGAAGGCCTCAAGGGCATGGTAGAGAGAGGATATATGCTGTAAGGCTCTTTCACTGGACTGGTGCGCAGCTTCTGCGTGGTCATAGGCGAGAACCAACATCTTGTGAAGGGCGGCTGCTACCTGCACTATGGAGGTTGTGAGGAAGAATACCAACAACTGGCTTAGGTGATCAACCAAAAAGGCAAAATAGGTGCCGTGACCGGGGTACAGCTGACTCACCCCGCAGGCCAGGGACAGGAACAGCCCCAATACTGCCCAGCTGTAAAAACCGGGAGCGAAATAGGCCGCCATTATGATTGGATTTAGGGCATACCAGGCAAAGGGGCTGTCGAGACCGCCGGTAGGAATGATCAGCAGCGAGATCCCTACGATTTCGGCGAATACGATCTTCAACAGGTTACTTCGTACCTTGTCTTCCTGTTCAACTGTTCGCGCGTTGTTCGCTATCTGTTGGCTTTTTAGATGCCAGGTTTCGTACAGGTTGTGAGCGAGTACCGAAGCTACAACCATTGCCAGTACAACTACCAGCTTAATATGAAAACTGTTGTCCGATGGTCCCACCAGGTAAAACGCAGATGTAAAAACGAGCAATATGAACCTGACCAAGCGCATGGCGCTCCGTTCGCAGTTGGCCAGCGAAAAACTGTCCACCAGGTTGTTATGACGAAAATAGAGATAAGATGCTGTAAATACCGACTTCAGTTTCTGCAATGAGAACGGGAAACTCAAACTTGTTTTCAAACTGCACCACCCTCCTTGCGGTACTGGTGTGCACAGAGGTTACTCAATCGACATAAGAATAGTCCATCAAACGCCTAAACTTCTATTATCCCAAAGAGGGAAAAACAGTTTAGCCTTAATTAACCCGGGTTTTAGCTACCAGGCGTATTGAAAGGGCTTAAGAATCCAGGTATTTCCTAGGAATCAGTGATAGGGTGTAGAATATAACTGAATAGAGATTAGTTTTCTGACTACTACCAGCCCATCGCAGAGAACTGCGGTCATTCCCGATATAATGGGGACAAAATTCATATGCCTGAGGTTGGAGTCTAACCGGCCGTCTAATCCAAAAATCATCAAAGGCATGATAAGGTTTTAGGAATTTGCGGCCATTTATTAACCTAGGATTAGGTGGGGGTGAGGAATGAGGTAATGCAGTTTGATGCAGGTGGTAATAAGATACTCAGGCCGGTTCCAATGGAAGATATTTTATCTGAAAAAACCAATAACAATAATAATACCAATTGCCATAATTATCTTTTTGTAGTATATTGAATTCACTAAACATTAGATTGTACAACGTATTGCCTGGATTACAAAATTGTACTAAAATTTTTGTACCAAGGATTAGTACTATGGGGATAGAGGATTAATATGAGTCAATTTCGGGTAATGTTGTGTAGTGATTCGCCAGTGTACGCCAACAGCCTGAAGGTAGCGTTTCAGGAGAGCCACCTCTTCAGGGTAATGGATGACGTACCTTTCGAGGAAATAATTGATGCGGCTTCACGGCTGCAGCCGGACGTGGCGGTATTGAAGATCGAGGACGAAGCCTGTATACCGGTTGTCAAGCAGTTGCTCATCAAGTGCCCTCTGCTGCTGCCGATAGCCATTGTTGAGGACCCCGGACGCTATGATGTGAACGAACTCCTGGGCATCGGCCTGCGTGGACTGCTTCCCATGAGGCTGCTTCCCCGGCAGATTGTGAATGCCGTTGAGCTGGTGGCGGTGGCTGGTATTCTGTGTTTGCCCCGGATGAATCCCGGACAACTGAATAAAAACAACTCTCAAAACGGTTCAAACTGCGGCCTCAATCTGTTGACTACTCGTGAACGCGAGATTCTGGGTCTATTGAGCAAGAGCCTGTCCAATCAGGAAATAGCAGAGTCCCTGTGCATATCGGAATCGACTGTCAAAACCCACCTACGCAATACATTCCGCAAATTGCAGGTACGCAACCGTTCAGAAGCCATGTCAATGCTCTACAATTCAGGCTCCAACGGTTATACATCATATCTGCATCGCAATTGATACACCACGGCCGCAACGGCATATTATCAACTGTCAATAAAGGAACTATACGTCGTTAATTCAAGCCTTACCGTTCCCCGGAGCATTAACGTACACTACTACTCCTTGGCGGCATTATTTCGCTTCACAGAACCTTGCTGAGGAATGCCTGGGTGCGGGGGTTGCACGGGTTATTGAAGATGTCTTCCGGCGATCCCTCTTCCATGATAACCCCTTCATCCATGAAGACCACGCGATCGCCAACTTCACGCGCAAATCCCATCTCATGAGTAACAACTACCATGGTCATACCTTCCAAAGCCAGATCCTGCATAACCGCCAGGACCTCACCAACCATTTCCGGATCCAGAGCAGAGGTGGGCTCATCAAACAGCATCACCTTGGGCTGCATAGCCAGGGCGCGGGCAATGGCGACTCTCTGCTTTTGTCCCCCCGACAGCTTGTTCGGGTAGACATGGGCCTTGTCGGTCAAACCGACTTTTCCCAGAAGCTCCATGGCCAATTTTTCCGCTGTCGACCTGTCAACCCCTTTAATCTTGATCGGGGCCAGGGTAATGTTTTCTAAAGTCGTCTTGTGAGGGAAGAGATTGAACAGCTGAAAAACCATACCTACCTGCTGGCGGATCTGGTTGATATCCGTTTTGGGATGGGTCAGCTCTTCTCCATCAATATACACATGTCCAGAGTTAGCCGATTCCAGTTGATTGATGCACCGCAGAAGGGTGCTCTTGCCGGAACCGCTGGGTCCGATTACGCAGACCACCTCGCTGGGAGCAACGGAAAAATTGACCCCTCGCAAAACATGAAGCTGCCCAAACGATTTGTGCAGATTGACTACCCTGATCAATCGGTTGCCAGCCTCCTTTCAACATGATCCCCTATGATGGAGATAGTCTTGGTGATTATAAAATAGATTACCGCGATAGCGCCAAAAACCCAGGTTGCTTGATAGGTGTTGGCAAATACCAGGTCCCCGCGGTGCATCAGTTCGGCTACGGATATGGCTGACACTAGTGACGAATCTTTCAATAAAGCGATGAACTCATTAATCAACGGCGGGATAACTATTTTGAAAGCCTGCGGCAGGATAACATAGGTCATGGCCTGCCGCTGATTCATCCCCAGGGAACGTGCGGCCTCCATCTGGCCGACATCCACCGCCTGAATCCCGGCCCGTACAATCTCCCCGATATAAGCGCCGCTGTTAAGGCCCAACGCTATAATGGCCGATGATACCGGATCGTTATCGTAGATAAATGGGAGAATACCAAAGTAGAGGAGAAAGATCTGTACAAACAAGGGGGTCCCCCGGAAAAAGTCAATGTAGGCGGTTGACAGGAAGTAGAAAAGCTTGTTGGATGTCAACTTGCCCAGACCGGCAAACAGTCCCAAAACCATTCCTATGGCCACGGATACAGCGGTAATGAAGATGGTATACCCGGCACCACCTAAAAAATAACCGATATTATTGGTGACTACTCGGAAACCATACTGCGATGTAATGCTATCGAGAAATCCCATACTAAACAATTCTAAAGAGGGCATAGAATGGATATCCTCCTACTCAGGCAAAGCGAGAGCGCGAGGTTCCCCGTCGCGCTCTCCAATCCTAACTTATAAGTATCCTAAAACCACTTGTTATAGATCTCGTCATACTTTCCATTGTCTCTTATCTTCTGCAGACCTTCGTTGAGCATATCGAGCATTTCCTGATTGCCTTTCTTTACTGCGATTCCGTATTGTTCATCTGCAGAGAAGACCTCTCCCACCATCTTGACATTGGTACTTTCTTTTTCCTTAAGGTACCAGGCGGTTACTGGCAGATCATTGACCACAGCGTCGACCCCGCCTTTTTCCAGTTCCATAAAAGCAGCACCGATATCATCAAAAATTCTTACTACTGTGCTGGGATCCTGTTTCTTGACTGAATCACAGTAAGCTGCGCCAGTTGTGCCGTTCTGAGCCGCCAATTTCTTACCCTTTAAGTCTTCGGTGGACTTAATCGTGTCATTGTTGTTTCTTACCGCAATAATAAGACCGGCATCAAAATAAGGCTCGGTAAAGTCTACTGACTCCTGTCGATCGGGTCTGATGGACATTCCGGCAATAGCGGCATCAATCTTGTCGTTACCCAAAGCCGGTATCAAAGCCTTAAAATCCATGTGTTTGATCTCCACCGTAAAACCCTGTTCCTCACCAATTGCCCGGATCAAATCCATGTCAAACCCCAGGAATTCGCCACTCTCTTGCATCTCAAACGGGGGGAAGCTAGCGTTGGTTCCCACTCTTAGAACCTGACTTTGATTCTGGTCTTGCTCTCCAACTTCGGTCGGTCCTCCACAGCCAACAGCAGTGAAGATCAGCGCGAAAACCATCAGGACGGCCAGAAACAAGCGACTAAACTTCTTCATTAAACCGTTCACTCCCTTTACAATTTCTCCGTCAGCATATAAAAACCGATTACCATACTGAAATAAGTATACAGGTTCCTTGGATCACGGACAATAATTTGTTTTCCCCGGGCCGGTTAATATCAGGTGCTCCCCAACCCGTTCAGTATATGTAATAATTAAGACATGGTTTTATTATTACAGATTAACGGTAGTATTCACACCTATTTTATGCGGTAGTTAAACAAGATGAGGAGGGAAGCTATGAGCAGTCTTGAGCATTTGCTGCAGCCCATCAAGATCAGGTCTATGGTTCTTGACAATCGAGTGGTCATTCCACCCATGGGTACGTTTCTCAGTAATGAAGAAGGAATGGTTACCGAAGCCGCCCTGGCTTATATATCCAGACGGGTGAAAAGCGGGGCCGGCTTGTTTATTCAGGAAATAACCGCGGTCCATCCCAATGGACGAACACTCCCGTCACAGCTGGGCATCTTTAAGGATGACCACATCCAGGGATTGAAGAAGATTGTTGACGTTGTACAGCGGCAGGGTGCGAAAATCGCCGTTCAGCTTCACCACGCCGGACGGGAGAGCATGTACCACCTGCGCCGCGGCGAAGCCGTCGCTCCATCCGCCGTGCCCAGCCTTGTTTACGGAGGCATGCCCAGGGAAATGACCCTTGATGACATCCAGGAGATCATCCGGAGTTTCGGGCAGGCAGCCGCTAGAGCTCGGGAGGCCGGATACGATGCCGTGGAGCTGCATGCGGCCCACGGGTTTTTGCTGCATCAATTCCTGTCCGCCCACGCCAATCAGAGGACGGATGAGTACGGCGGGCCTGACATATTACAGCGGGCCCGGTTCCTCATTGAAGTGCTGCGGGAGGTTCGGCACCAGGTGGGGGATGACTACCCGATATCGATCCGTATATCAGTTGATGAGGAGATTAAAGGCGGCTACACGGCCGAGGATATGCAGAAGGTGGTTCCCGAACTGGTTAGAAACGGCTGCGATGTTATTCATGCTTCCTTCGGGACTCATGGCAGCCCGGCCGGCATTATTCAGGCTCCGATTGAATATCAACCCGGGTTTAACGTAAAGCTGGCCAGGAAGATTAAGGAGGTAGTAAGTGTTCCGGTAATCGGGGTGGGAAGATTCAATGACCCCTTCATTGCCAACGAGTGTATTGCCCGCGGTGATGCCGACCTTATCGCGTTCGGCCGCCAGCACCTGGCCGATCCCGATTTCCTGCAGAACGCCATCAACGGGAAATTCGAAGATACCAATAAATGCCTGGCCTGCAACCAGGGCTGCATTGAACGGGCCATGTTTGAACAAAAAAGCATCAGGTGTGCCATTAATCCCGAAACCGGGCAGGAACTCATCTATCCTGCTGAACCGGCCGCCATACCGAAGAGTGTATGGGTTGTCGGCGGGGGGCCTGGTGGTTTGACGGCGGCCTATGAGGCGGCCCGGCTTGGTCATAAGGTTACGCTCTTTGAAAAGGAGAAGGAGACCGGCGGACAGGTGAGGTACGCAGCTCAGGCCCCATATAAAGAGGCTTACGGTGACTGGATCCGGCGGCTGGCTTCGAAAGCGATCAGGTTGGGCGTGGATATCAGAACCGGCACCGAAGTAACAAATATGATGATCATGGAAAATAGACCCGAGGTGGTCATATTGGCGACCGGGGGTGAGGAAATCATTCCACCCATAGACGGGATTGACCTTCCCCTGGTGGTAACCGCCCTGCAGGTTCTGGGCGGCGAGGTTACGGTGGGGCAGAATGTTGTGATAATCGGGGCCGGCCTTATCGGGATGGAAACGGCCGATTACGCAGTTGCCAGCGGGTGCCAGAGCGTGACTCTGGTTGAGCAGCGGCCGAAGCCGCCGGTTACCAGGGCCTCTTCCCACGGCTACATGCTGCACAAACGTCTGCGGAATGCAGGTTCTCAGCAGATTTACGGAGCCGAGGTTGTAAAAATAGACAGCGACTCGGTAACGATAAAGGCCGAGCATGCGGAACAGATCCTGGGACCGGTGGACCAGGTTATTATAGCCGTGGGCATGAAGCCGACGGCTGATCTGGTAAGGATGCTGCAGGAACAGGGTATTCGCCATTATGTTATCGGGGATGCCGTAAAACCGAGAAGGATTATTGAAGCTACTGAAGAGGGAGCCCGGGCGGCCTGGGAAATTTAATAAGGAATGCATTACGGCATCATACAAATAATAAAGATAGACAAACAGTTTTAATTCCAGGATCCTGCTGAGTTGGCTGTTTGCGTTCAACCGCTGTAACCGGTAATAGTGTTTCTGCTTGTAATGAATCCCGGGAAGCAGGAGAACACATATCTTTGTTGAAACGTTTTATAGTTTCTTAATTGCATACTTCTCCGATTCTGGAATCCTAAAGCCGCAAGGTATGGAGACCAGGACGACAGGGTGCAGCAGGAAACTTCTGCGCCTCCCGCATTTGGAAAGGAGAGTGATGATTTTTAATTACAAGATCGAACCTGTTCTGATGCGGGTTCGGTCTTTTAACGTTAAATGGACAGGGAGGCCGTGGGCTTGTATTACAACATGCGAATGGGAAAAGGAGGAATTAACGTGTTTAGGAAAACCAGATATCTGTCGCTAGCGGTTTTGGTAGTATTCATGCTCTGCCTGGTCGGTTGCGGCCAGAATGGGGAACAAGCTGTAAAGAAGACTGATGTCATTCTTGCGACGACTACCAGTACACAGGACAGCGGATTGCTGGATGAACTGATCCCGGTGTTTGAAGAGCAAACCGGCTACAAGATTAAGACTATTGCTGTCGGAACCGGAGCCGCACTGGCTATGGGAGAAAAAGGTGAAGCCGATGTGCTTTTGACCCATGCCCCGGCCGATGAACAGAAAATGGTGGATGCCGGCGTTGTCACCAATTATCAACTGGTTATGCACAATGATTTCGTAATTGTGGGACCGGCAGATGATCCGGCCGGCATCAAAGGAACTGCCACCGCAGCCGAAGCCTTGAAGAAGATCAAGGAGTCAAATAGCCTGTTTGTATCGCGTGGCGATGACTCAGGAACTCACAAGATGGAGAAGAAACTGTGGGCGGCGGCCGAAGTGACACCTGAGGTGGGCCCCAGTTATCAGGAAACCGGTCAGGGAATGGGACAAACCTTGATCGTGGCGGAACAGAACAAGGGCTATACCCTGACTGACCGCGGGACCTACCTGGCCCAGAAGAAAAACCTCACCCTGGAAGTCATGGTGGAAGGCGAAAAAGCCCTGTTGAATATTTATCATGTGATGCAGGTCAACCCCGAGAATTTCTCTGAGGATATTGCCGGCAAGATCAACTCCGAAGGCGCCAAGGCTTTTGTTGAATTTCTGATTGGTGATGAAGCTCAGCAGATTATCAGCACCTTTGGCGTGGACACCTATGGTGAACCCCTGTTTTATCCCGATGCGGGCAAGAGTGAAGATGAATTAGGCAAATAGCATTTTGCAGATAAGATGGAGTGATCATAGTTGGAGCTGATTTGGGACGGCCTGGTCCAGGCCTTTTTCATCCTGCTCAACTTGGACCCGGAGGTCTTTGAAGTCTGCTGGCTGACCCTTAAAGTGTCCGGAACTGCAACCTTGTTAAGTGTCATTATCGGCGTGCCCCTGGGATGCATACTGGCTTTAAGCAGGTTTCCGGGACGTAACTTCCTGGTCAGTCTGTCCAATTTCGGAATGGGTCTGCCGCCGGTAGTGGTGGGCTTATGGGTTAGCATTTTCCTGTGGAGGTCGGGGCCCTTCGGCTCGCTGGGCATAATCTATACCCCCACAGCGATGGTTATCGCCCAGGCGGTAATCGCCAGCCCTCTGGTCATCAGCTTCACGCTGGCGGCAGTACAGCAGATCAGCCCCCGTCTTCGCCTGCATCTACTGGCCCTGGGCGCAAACCGGAGGCAGTTGCTGTGGAACCTGATCAAGGAAGCCAGATTGGGACTCCTGGCTGCGGTTATGGCCGGGTTTGGCGGAGTGATATCCGAGGTCGGCGCTTCCCAGATGGTTGGTGGAAACATCAAAGGTGAGACCCGGGTGCTGACTACGGCTACGGTTATGGAGGTAAACAAGGGAAATTTTGATGTAGCCATTGCACTCAGCGTCATACTTCTTGCTCTGGCGTATGGCGTTACCGCTCTCTTAACCAGTCTGCAGCAACGGAGATCCAGTTATGAGTAAAGTCATTGAAGTAAGGGATTTGAAACTGGTCCTCGGAGGTCGGACCATACTTAATATTCCGAATTTCTCAATCCACAGGGAAGATTCGATCAGTATAATGGGACCCAACGGTGCGGGGAAAAGCAGTCTCCTGTTAATTTTGGCGGCTTTACAAGAGCCCACCAGCGGAATCGTTTCCTACTTTGGCCGTGAGCTCAAGGAGCAGTCTGTGCTTGATGTGCGGCGGCGTATGGCCATGGTATTTCAGAAACCAATGCTCCTCAGGGGTACGGTTATGGATAATGCCGAGATCGGGCTGAAATTCCGCAATATCAGCCGCAAGGACCGGGAAAGGCTGGTTCGCCCCTGGTTGGAAAAGCTGCGCATTGATCACCTGGCCCGGCAGAGGGCTCATTCCCTTTCCGGAGGTGAGGCCCAACGGGTGGCCTTGGCTCAGGCCCTGGTGCTGGAACCGGAAATAATCTTTTTGGATGAACCCTTTGCCAATCTGGACCGGAAGATCCGGCAGGAGTTGATAGAGGAGATTGCCAGGATTCTGCGGGAACAAAGAATCACCACCGTATTGGTTACCCACAGCCGCAAGGAGGCAGCAGCCATCACCGACAAGGTGTATCTGTTGGAAGACGGAGAAATCGTGGAGACCGAGGACTTATAGCTGAATGTTCACGTCAATGCTGTGTAAGATCATGTGAAAGGACAGGTGAAACCTGGTGAAAAAACGTAACAGAAGGCTGGGCTTGGTCGTGGCCATAATGATGGTCTGCAGTATGCTGTTGATGCAGGGATGCGGTCAACCTGCAGCCGAAACTACAGAGGCTGAACAGGTGCTGATGGCCAGCACCATTGGGCCGATAGATGCCGGTATTGTGACAGCTCTTGAAAAGGCCTATCAGGAAAAGACCGGGGTAATAGTCCGTCATGTAGGAGCAGGTACCGGTGCAGCTCTTAACATAGGCAAGAGCGGGGCCGTTGATCTGGTACAGGTCCATGCCAAGGCCCTGGAGGAGCAGTTTGTTGCCGAAGGGTACGGCACAGAGCGGATTGACTTCATGTACAATGATTACGTAATTGTCGGTCCTCCGGCCGATCCGGCAGGAATAAAAGGTGAAGCGTCCGCAACGAAGGCCCTGCAGAAGATTGCCGACGCTAAGGCTCTCTTTATCAGCCGCGGCGACAACTCCGGCACCAACGTGAAGGAAAAAGAGGTATGGGAAGCTGCCGGCATCAAGCCCAGCGGTGACTGGTACCACATCTATGAGAAAGGTTCTTTGGGCAATGCACCGACCCTTCTCTACACCGATGAGCAGAATGCCTATACACTGATTGACCGTGCCACCTTAATAACCAACAAGGATAAAATTAAGAATATCCAGGTTCTGGTGGAAAAAGATGAGATACTCCTCAATTATATTACGTTAATCCCGGTTAACCCGGAAAAGTTCCCCAACATAAACGCTGAAGGGGCGCGGAAGTATATTGAATGGCTGGTATCAGCTGAAGGGCAGCAGATTGTCAAAGATTTTGGCAAGGACCAATATGGAGAGCCCTTGTTCTTCCCCAACTCTCCCGCTGGAAAGAACCTGGAATAAGTATTGAAACAAGTTGTGACCCGTCCTTTTTGGGGACGGGTCGTTTTTTTCTGGATCGGATATGACCTGCAGAATGCCGATTTGTGGACGGAATATAACGGGGAATTGCATCATTGTCGGACCGATGGGATGTCCCTATGGTTCAGCAATAAATTTGGGCGGCAGGGTGGTATTGGCTAGGGCCGCCAGTTGATCGATGGTCTGAAGGCCGTCGGTAACCAGGAGTTTGGAACTGCCCTGGGCCAGGATCCTTCCCTCCTGTGACTCGATGGCAGCCTCAGCCAGGCAGATGGTCCGTCCCACCTTGATCCTTCTTCCTTTAACAGTTATCTTTCCGGATTTTACGGAGGCAAGGTGGTGAACCGTAACATCCAGGGTGATAAGACCTGATTCCGGATCCAGTTCCGGATAAACTGCCCAGTAGGCGGCCGCGTCTATCAGCGATGAGTATACGCCTCCCTGTATAGCCTGGTAGGGAGAAAGGTGTTTGGACTCCATATCCAGACTGATTACTGAATATCCTGTACCTATATCCTCCATAACCATGGAAAGCAGTTGGTAATAAGGACTGCTGTTGATCAGCTTGATCAGTTCTTCTATGTGCCGCGGGTTCAACATATCTTCCGGAAATCCTCCTCCATTATGTCCTGGGCTCCTGCTGGAGGCCGCCCGTTTCCTGTTGGTGGTTTGAATAATTATAGTACAAGATCAAGCGCCGTTTTTCCTGCATTGCAAATGGCTGTTGGAGGGTGTCATGAGAACCGTCCCCTTGACACCTT
>LFRU01000041.1:14001-14498 GCA_001512495.1 Syntrophothermus sp. DTU052
GGAATTTACCAACAATTCTTTTTTTATGCGGTTGGCTTATATACAATGTAAAACATCATGGTCCAATGACAGACCAGGGAGGAGTATATGGGTTTCAGCACTTTGACTATAGGCCGCCATACGGCTCGCATCCCGGTTATTCAAGGGGGAATGGGGGTCGGGATATCGTTATCGGGTCTGGCCTCCGCTGTGAGCCGTGAAGGGGCGGTAGGGTTTCCTCAGCCAAAGCTTTTCAGTTGATTCCCCGTAAGTGGGACCGGAGCTACAACCGCTGTCCTGATGCGGTGATCGTGGAAGGCCCGCTGGCCGGCGGTCACCTCGGGTTTTCTCTTAAACAACTGGAATGCGTGGAGGAGAACAGGCTGGAGGATATCGTGCTCGAGGTCATCCGCGAAGTAAAACCATTTGAAGACAGATATGGACAGAAGAGAAGATCCCGGTTAGGACCACGGACAACTGACCGGGGTTGTTTTGAGGTACAGGTGCCGACATTATAC
>LFRU01000014.1 GCA_001512495.1 Syntrophothermus sp. DTU052
ACCTCCAGCGGCCAAGACAACCCGGGCCGGTTTCGATTATCCTAATGGGGAAGCACTATATCAGGAGGGAATCCGGATTGCGCCTGATAAACAGCCATCTAACCAGGGGTCTCATTTACCGCTGCTTCCTGCGGTTGCTCCCGGCTTTCCCCGGTACGGTTTTCTCCCTCTTCTGGCAGTTGGTCAATCTATATGGCACGCTGCCGGCTTTAATCCTGACGGTGCTCTTTTTCCAGTCAGCCGCCATTCTGGTTGCCCTTCTCATCATGACCGCTTCCCTGTTCGCAATCGACTTTCAAACGTCCTTCATAGCCGGCGCCGCGTTAATAGTCTTTTTAATCCTGGTCTGGGCGACAGCTACTTTGTACGTTAACTGTCGCCTGCGGCTTAAGCAATACCACCTCTACTGCTCAACCCGAACTGCATTGATCCTATTGGGGCTGCTGCTGTGCAATCGGCTGCCGGAATTAAAGCTGTCACCGGGCATGACCTTCTGGGAGATGCACATTAAGCCTAATCGGGCAGGAAAACTGGAAGCTATGGAACCGGGCTCTATCGCCCGCAACATAGCCGCAGATTATTGTCGGGCGAAGGAATTGCTGGGTCCGGGAGCGGTCATTTTCGGCTGCTCCCCGGGTTCGTTTGTCCGGCATATGCAGGAAGCCGGCTTAGACGCAGCCCGGTATACCGTTTGGGAAACGGTAATCCCGCCCCATCGCTCCCGGGTATTTGGCCGCGAACGTCCTTTTTACTTCTACATAGTACAGTAACCTGGTAGATGCCCCTGTCATGGTTCCCAATCAATGGGATTTCTTTTGTTTTCCAACAGGCTTTAGGATAAGATCATAAAAAACAGGAGGGAATATTTATGACCCCTGACTACCGGCGATTGGACGAGGAGCCTCTGCTGGCACAATACCTGTTGTTTCCCCGCAGGGATTTTACTCCCCCACCGCCGGGGGCTTTTGACGTATTGGTTAAAGTTGAAGCCGACCAGTACGTGCAGGTGGCGGCCCGCTTCTACCCGGGACAGGAAGACTGGCCGTGGATTCTTTACTTTCACGGCAATGGAGAAGTCGCCGCCGACTATGACTATTTCTGTAAGATGTACCATGCCCGCAGGATTAACCTGGTGGTAGCGGATTATCGGGGCTATGGGATGAGCAACGGGCATCCGACCTTCGGCCTCATGGCTCAGGATGCACACATCGTTTACCGGACAGTACAAGACGAGTTGTCAAAACGCAGCTACTCTCCTGTCTTATGTGTGATGGGTCGTTCCCTGGGAAGCCTGTCGGCCCTGGAACTGGCGGCTCACCATCAGGAAGAATTGAAAGGGCTGATCATCGAAAGCGGTTTTGCCAGCGTCACCCGTCTGATAAGCCAGTGGGGATTCCCCATTGACATGTCCCTGCTGTCGGTGCTGGAACAACAGTGTCTGGAAATGATTAAGTCTATAACGATCCCGGGGCTGGTAATACACGGAGAAAGGGACAGCCTGGTGTTTCCCGGCGAGGGACGTCTGCTTTATGAGACCCTGGGCAGCAGCCGAAAACAATGGCTCCCAATTCCCAACGCCGACCATAACGATATCATGTTGATAAATCCTCAACTATACTTCCAGGGAATCGAAGACTTCGTCACCAGTATCAGCGGCTAATTGGAGGTCAATTCAAAGGTCAGTCCTGCAAAGACAGCGCAGATCCGGTTCAAGCGTTCAAGAGCCCGCCTGATTACGCTGTCACATTGCCGTTCTCACCCTTTAACCACGGCTACCGTGCGCAGCTTCAAAATCGGGACAGCCAGATCCGTTTGCTGAGCCATTACATCCTCGATGTCCTTGTAGACAAAAGGCGCTTCATCCGCAATACCCTTGGTGCTGGGGGTTTCCAGAACCACTGAGTGCTTCTTTAATTCTTTAAGCACTTCCTTCTCCGAGTAGGTGGCCAGGGCCATTCTCCTGCCCATCTTCCTTCCTGCACCATGGGAACAGGAGCAGAACGACTCAGGATTGCCCAAACCCTTAACGATATAGCTGGTCCTTCCCATAGCTCCCGGAATGATCCCCAGTTCACCTTCGCGGGCGCTGATGGCTCCCTTGCGGTGTACCCAGACCTCCTCGCCATAATGGTTTTCCAGGGCCGCATAGTTGTGGTGGGCATTAATCTCCATGCCGAATTCAACGTCGCCAAAATCGGTGTACTTGGTAACCAGTCGCCGTATTATTGATTTAACCCTCTCCTTCATAAGTTCCCGGTTCTCCCCGGCGAAGTTCAGCGACATATCCATCCAGTTCAGGTACGACTGTCCCGCTTCATCATTTACCGGTAAATAGGCCAGTTGATATGAAGGAGGGATGGTGCTTCCCCACTGCTCATTAAGCCTTCGGGCCATTCTATTGAAATAATCGCAAACCTGTTTTCCCACATTGCGGCTCCCGCTGTGCAGCATGACACACAGTTTGCCCTCCTCATCTTCCTGGAGTTCGATAAAGTGGTTGCCTCCTCCCAGGGTTCCCAGCTGCTTAAAGGCCGAAGGAAAACATAAGTCAGCCAGCTGCGGGTGTCTCCGCAGTTCCTCAGCAAAAGCGGAACCGCCGGCCAATAGATTGGACAGGTATGCGGATTCCTGCCTTTTCTTGTGGTGGGAAAAGCCTACCGGAATCTCCCGCAGTATGTTTTTCGTAATAACCTCCAGCAGCAGCCCCTGCGGGGTTCTGCATTCGCGGACCAACTGCACCGGTATGTTGGTCGTAAAGAATACCACACCGCACCCAATATCAACACCTACAGCGTTGGGTATGATCGTCCCCCGGGCCGCAATTACACCGCCGATCGGCATACCATAGCCCATGTGGGTATCCGGCATCAGTGCTACCCATTTATGTATGAAAGGCAGTTCCGCTAGATTCAGAGCCTGCTGCCGGCAGTTTTCGTCCAAATCTTCAGGGCTGTTCAGCCATACCTTTATCGGCTTTTTACCTTTGTGTCCATCGATAATAAATATCTTTAATCATCCCTTCATTAAACCTGACTATTTACGATCAATTGTTGTAGGAAAAATGACATATCAACATAATATTCCGGGTAACCGGCTGCCGGGAGGGCGGATGTTCCAACACCATCTTCAATAAATACCACCTATGCAGCTTTGTCAATTCCAGATAAGTAACCCCCACTGCTCCCTCCCTACCTTACCGTTACTTTCCCCATTTGTCCTATCCCGTTCAGGACTTGCAAATATTATTTTCATTTTCTGCAGGGGAATCAGACATTAACTATATGCAGCAAGCAAAAATTTTGTTATTATATTTGTGGCAAGGTTGGTCTGACGGTAGAAAAACGGTTTTAACAAAGGGTAGGAAGGTTAGCATGGCAGGCACATAGTTGGGCACAGGCTGTTTCTTCTGTGTCTATACTCACGAGCTCCTGCGGGAGTTTTTTTATTGGGCAAAATTATCAAAGAGAATTGGGTAAACCACTCGCTTGATGCTGCCGCTTCTGATGGTAGTGGACAAAATCATGCAAAAGAGGTGTTGTCATGGCAAGAAATATCGGTTGGCGAGTTACGATCGCAGCAGTCCTCCTTAACCTGGCCAGCGGATTCATATATGCCTGGAGCGTATATGCAGCCGCTCTCATACAGGAACTGGGATTCACCAAAACCCAGGCCATGCTGCCTTACACTGTGGCCCTGGCGATGCTGGCCGTGATGATGGTGCCGGGCGGCAAGCTGTTTGACAAATATGGACCTCGGGTTGTTGCTACGGTCGGCGGGATATTAATGATCGTCGGTATGGCCCTCACCTCCATGCAAACCACAATACCCGGATTTGTTGTATGCTTTGGGGTTATGGTAGGAGCTGCATCGGGAATAGCCTATGGGGTTACCATCCCCTCCGCCGTCAAGTGGTTTCCACCGGCCAAACGCGGTCTGGTATCCGGCTTAGTGGTGGCCGGCCTCGGTTTGGCGGCGGCGTATGCGGCCCCTCTCGCTCAGGTCATCATTAATGCCGTGGGAGTCAAGCAGACCTTCCTGATCGTTGGCATTGTATTTGGAGGCCTGGTGGTCTTATTCGCCCAATTCCTGGCGGTGCCTCCGGCTGGATATGTTCCCCCGGGGACTCCGGCAGCGGCTGCCGGCACGGTATCTACCAAAAATGAGTTTTCGCCTTCCGAAATGATGGGCACCATACAATTCTGGCAGATCTGGTTGATGTACTGTTTTGGAGCAATTGCCGGCCTAATGGTGATAGGGCATATAGCCATAATTGCCAATATCCAGGCTCAACTCATGTGGGGATTCGCGTTGGTCGCAATTCTGGCAGTTTTCAACTCCGCCGGCAGAGTAGTAGGCGGATTCCTGTCCGACCGCATCGGACGTGATTGGACATTAATGCTGATGTTTGCCCTTCAGGCCGCCAATATGCTTTTTTTCAGATACTATACCGACATGACCTCCTTGACCGTTGGGGTCTGCATAACCGGACTTGCTTATGGATCACTGCTGGGGATTTTCCCGGCCTTAACCTATGACTTTTTCGGCTTGAAGAACAGTGGTGCGAACTACGGCCTGGTATTCACTGCTTTTGGGGCGGCAGGTATCATCGGACCGCTGATGGCGGGGAAAATCGTTGATGTTACCGGGTCTTACAGCTATGCGTACATTGCTGCGGCTGTCATATTGGCGGCGGCGGCAGTAATGGTCAAATTCCTTAACAAGCCCAAAAAGGAAGCGTATGTTTAGCCATAGTACATTTAAGAAAGGTAGGAATCCGAAATGCCTATTACCGAATTTCTGGCTCGCAATGCCAGTCTGTATGGCGATGAGATCAGCCTAATTGAAAGAAATCCGGAAATGCAGGGAAGACGGAAAGTTACCTGGCGCGAATTCGAACTGATCGAACC
>LFRU01000085.1:0-8397 GCA_001512495.1 Syntrophothermus sp. DTU052
AGCATGGGGAGCATCTCCTCGAATCTCCCCTGGGCAAACCCGGTGCGAATATACTCGAGCCCGCTCTGCGTACTTGCAGCCAGATCCAACAACTTTTGGATTACCTCAAAATTTTCGTTCACTGTTATGTCTCCCGATTTGAAGATAGAAGGATTTTTTATCTACTAATTTAAAAAGAGACCCCGGCAAGCCAGGGTCTCTCTGTGCTCGGCAGTGATTTACCCGAGGAGCTGCAGAACCAGCTGCGGCTGCTGGTTGGCCTGTGCCAGCATGGCGGTGGCCGCCTGAGAAAGGATGCTCATCTTGGTGAACTCCATCATCTCCTGAGCCATGTCCACATCGCGAATCCGGGATTCGGATGCAGTCAGGTTCTCCGCGGCTGCGCCCAGGTTGTTGATGGTGTGCTCCAGACGGTTTTGATAAGCGCCCAGCTTGGAACGCTCAGCCGATACCGTCTCGATGGCTTTCTGAATGATCGTTATCGCTTCATTGGCGGCCTCACGAGAAGATACGTCGATCCCTGCATTAGTCACAGCATCCGATATCTTTTCGCCATTGGCAAATTTTGCCTCCGATGCTTTAACAGCAGCAATCGTTATGGTGCCAGAGGCATTTTTTACATCGTCAGTGGTAAAAGAGAGTCCCTGAAAAGCACCGTTGTTAACAGTGACCGTGGTAGCAGTGTCTAACACTGTGATCTGCTGAGTAGGACCTCCCGCAATAGAGAAAGTAACTATCGTCTCATCGGCGTTAGCTTCAGCCCCGCCACTCAATGTCAATGTGCCGGCATTCACCAAATCACCTATATCTACACTATCTCCATCCAATGTTATTGCGCTCCCGTCAAAACCGGCGCCTGCAAGTGCCGTATTAATTGCAGTCTCGACAGCATCCAAATCTGGGGTTGTAACACCATCTCCAGCTTGGTTACCATCCCAGTCAGCGGTAACGGTTACGGTTCTGCTACCTGCATCCCATGTGGCAGCTATTTCAGCATCACTATCATCACTGAATACAATCCTAACCCCGTTTAAGACATCCCCGACAGCACTCGCTGTAGCAGTTAAGGTTTCTCCATCCACATCGAGGGTACCGCTGGCCGCAACGCCGATATTGTCAGCTGTCGTAATCGTAATTTCTGCGCCATCTACAAGAGCGTCACCGGTTGTTCCGGAGATGGTAGCATTAATGTCTCCAGAAGTAACAGTTGCCGCCACTGTGTCTCGGGACACGCCCAGGGATTTAGCATCCATCGCATTAATGTTTATTGTCAGGTATTGGTTGGCGTTGGCCCCGATATGGAAGGTGTTTTCGCCCAACCCGGCAGCAGTTATGCCCCCGTTTAGCAGGTTCTGGGTGTTAAACTCGGTGTTGTTGGCAATACGGGTAATTTCTATTGCCAACTGATCGATTTCCTTTTGAATCTCGGCCCGGTCAGTTATTGTATTGGTGTCGCTCGCCGATTGCACGGCCAATTCTCTCATCCTCTGCAGAATGGCGTGCGTTTCATTCAAGGCACCTTCCGCCGTCTGTATAAGCGAAATACCATCCTGAGCATTCCTCATGGCCTGGTTCAGGCCACGGATCTGCCCCCGCATCTTTTCGCTGATGGCCAGACCGGCGGCGTCGTCTCCAGCCCGGTTGATGCGCAAACCGGATGACAGTTTCTCCAACGACTTTAAAGTTGCGGAATTGTTGGTTGCCAATTGACGGTAGGTGTTAAGAGCTGCAATATTGTGGTTAATCCTCATTTAAAAATACCTCCTTGTTTGTTACTTGGAAGCCTCCCTGCTTCCAAAAATCCTCTTTCAAACCGGGACTTATACCTTTCCTGTCTCCCCCCTTTCTCCTTTTCCTGAAATTAGGTTTAATGCAGTACCCATTGTATTGTATATATCGTTAATTGCATAATAATTGGTTATCACCGTTTGGGGCCAATATTGTTGGTTATTACAAAATATCGTTATTTATCTTGTGATTGCTTCCGCATGTCGCTGTCGCCGCCTTATATGCTGTCGTTCCGGTTTAACCGTTCTGACCGCTGAATAGCATCTGGGTCAGCCACATGCTCTGCTGGTTCATCCGGTTGATGGCCTGTTCCATGGCGGTAAACTGGCGGTAGTAGCGCTCTTCAAGCTTGAGCAGGCGTTCTTCCGCCAGTGAAATGCTTCGGTTCAGGCGCTCAATATCCTGCCCCAAAACACTGTTGTCATAAAGGGCACCGCTTGACCCCGCCTTTTCGGTTATCCTCGACATGGCATTGTTTACCGCGTCATATAGCTTTACCGCCACCCCTGCTCCACCGGCACTTTCAACGCTCTGGGTGAAGAGTCTCATTACCCCTTCCGGGTCACGGGTCAAGGCTTCCCGCAACTTGGTTTCGTCGATATGGAGTTTCCCCCTCTCGGTATAGGGTCCGGTAGTAATCCCTATAGAACTGAGGTTGTTGTATGGTCCTGATAGACCCTCCACCCGGGCCATGGTGACCGATCTGATATTGTTATAAATGCTGCTCAGGAGCTGATCGCCTCGAAGCATGCCGCTGCGGGCTTTTTCTTCCCACTTTTCGATGTCCCGGTCCGACATCTCCTTCTTCTGCTCATCGGTCAGCGGCAGATAGTCGCGGTAACGCTCCTCGTAGAGCTCCCCGGCAATGCTCTCCAAGGTTGAGTTGTAGGTCTCTACAAAAGCCTTGATCTTTTCCACCACCGCGTCCACATCATGGCTTACCGCCACCCTGACCGTTTGGCCGCCTGCTTCCTTGAGGTTCACGGTGATACCGTTAACGGTAAACTGGTTGCCGGAAAACTTAAGCCCCACCGCGTCATTAAAATCGATAACAGCATCGGTTCCCCGGTGGGCGTTGCTCTCGTCCTCTCCAACCATGACATCGAGCTTCAGATAGTCCGTGAGGAAATTCTGTGCATCGGCCTTGACATGGATCTCCGCCTGTTCCCCGGTACCGGTGGTCATGAGGAAAAGGCGTTCCAGGTTGGAATCATAGCCGGCTCGGATGCCGATTCCGGCACTGTTTATATACGCCACCACCTCGTAGATACTCTGAGAGGCGGTATCGAAGGTGAAGGACTGCTCCTTGACCTCCCCGTTAACATTTCCCTGCAGGGTAAAGGTGACGCTGTCGCTTAAGCCGAACTGCTCACCCAGGGTCTTGGCACTTCCATCTTCGTTGCGGCTGGCGGCCAGGGCTTCCGCACTGGACTTGGTTACCCCCGAAGCCAGGCTGTGTACGGTTATGCTGTATTCGCCCACCCCGGCATTTACGCCTGCGGTGGCCGTCAGCACATTGCTGTTGGAGCTAAAAGCGCTTTTGCCCATAAAGGTGCCCTGCAGCTTCATATCGAAGGCGGCGTTGCGCAGAGCCAGCAATCTGCTGTTGATGGTACGGTAGTCCTCCCGCTGCCACTCGAGGATCTGTCTCTGCTGGTAGCTCTTATCAACCCGCATGCGGTGCGCTCGCATCAGCTCGCTCACCATCTGGTCGATGTCCATACCGCTGGCCAGGCCGCTTATACGCAGTGGCATCTTACTTCCCCTCCCTTTTTACCTGTTTCACAATGTCGGCTATGCCCCGTGGGTTCAGCATTGCCTGCCGGTTTTCTTCCGAGACCGCCAGGTAGATCTCTTCGCGCAGTATGGAGAGCTCCCGGGGCGCCTCGATTCCCAGCTTAACCTTGTCTCCCTGTATCTCCACGACGGTGATCTTGACATCCTCGCCGATCATTATCGCTTCATTCAACTTCCTGGTCAGGATTAGCATCTTACAACCCCTGTCCCTGTGCCGCCGCAGCTTTCTGCTGCTTGGGGAAGATCCGGTGCTTGGTCCGGTAACGTGAATCGGCCGGTACATACTGCAACCCTTTTCTGGTCTTCGGGTTTACGATCACGGGTGCCATGAGGTTGGCAGTAGTATCCGTGAAATCCTGCGGAATGGTAAGCACCGTAAAAACGGCCAGTTCCTGTTGGCTGTTTTCTATCCCCAGGATCTTCGAAATCTCACGGCCTTCCTGGCTTTCGAGCGCTATCTCCAGCTCGTAATCGGGAAAGAAAACAAAAGGCACCGCCAGGACCAGGCACAGATCCGGATTCCTCACCGCGTGCAGGTAGTAGAAGGGGCCCTCCCCGTCAATAGAGATTAGGGCAAACTCCCGGTCATTCTCAAATCCGGGGATACCATGCGGGAAAGTGATCACCCGGGTTTCGTCTATTTCAATCTCACCAAGCTGGCTGCTCCTGATAATCATGGTTCCCTCCTATGCAATAACATCCACACTCCGGCCGATATACTCGATATCGATGAACGGTTCCTGTCTCCAGAAGACCTTAACCCTGCCCCAATCCAGGTAGCCGTTTACCTGCCCATTCACCAGGTTTACTGCCACATCCCCCGGTACCAGTGCCATATCAAGGTCCTCGATGATCACATCGATCTCCGGCCGGTGTTCGGGAACGGCGGCTACATTGAACTCCTTCCACTGCTGCGAGTTCATTAATGCAATATCGGCGATGTCGATGCCCTTCTCTATGGCTCCCAGCATGTCACCCTCACCGGCAGTGTGGGCGATGTTCTGCACTACTGCTGTCCGGGCCCGGCCTACTACATGGTGCAGAAAATCCATAATCGGCCTGCGGTCCATGTCTATAAAGCACTGGGTCTGATCGATCTCGAGCTGCGGCAGTTTCTGTTCTATTAGCAGTTCCGGAGGAGTGACCTTAAGATCCAAGCGGGGATCGCGGATCATCAGTTGCAAAGCCGGGTGCTTAATACCCAGGCCAATCAATCCAAACTGCTGATTAATCCTGAGATCCATCATCCCATCCTCCCAACGGCCGGGTCAAACGTTGCCTAGCGCAGGAAATCCACCAGGCTCGGCATTATAATGCGGGCCCCGGCGGCCAGCGAAGCCCGGTACACGTTCTCCTGCATCTTAAGCTGCATGATGACCTCGGCCAAATCGGCATCCTGGTTCTTGGAAAGGAGTTCCTCATAGTTGATGCGGGTGTTTTCCAGGCGGGTCTCCTGCAGGTCCAGGCGGTTGACCTTGGCCCCGATAACCGCGCGCTCCTGGGTTATGCTGTCCAGCCTCTCCTGGATCAGCCCCAGGTCCTGGTTAAGGGCCTCTACATCCTCATTTTCCAGGGCATCGGCGATCCTCCCCAGCAACTGGTAGATGCCGGGGTTGTCCGGGTCGGTATCATTAAAGAATACCTCTTTGATGGTTGAATTGATGGGTATCGTGGTTCCGACACCGATCTCCAGGTACATCTCACTGTCATTGCCGGTCCAGGTCACTGGATCATCCTGCATGGGGGCCT
This sequence comes from Syntrophothermus sp. DTU052, assembly GCA_001512495.1. Classification (GTDB taxonomy): domain Bacteria; phylum Bacillota; class Syntrophomonadia; order Syntrophomonadales; family DTU052; genus DTU052. The sequence continues at coordinate 5,335 of LFRU01000085.1, forward strand.
GGGTTACGTTGGTCCCCGCGAAAATGTGCTTGCTGCCGAAAGTTGTGTTGGCTATTACCCTGATCTGATCCTGCAGCTCCCGCATCTCGATGGCAATCGCCTCCCTGGCAGTCGTCGGGTTGGTGCCGTTGATGCCCTGGATGGTCAGTTCATTGGCGCGGTGAAGTATATCGGTGACGTTGGCCAGCGCACTGTCGGTGGTGTTCAAAAAGTTGCGGGCCTCGGCGATCTTGCTGAGATACTCTCCGGCCTCGGTGATATAACTCGTATAACGCAGGGTGTTTACAATCCCGGACGGATCATCCGAAGGCCGGTTGATGTACTTGGTGGTTGACAGCCAAGTCTGAATCCGCTCCAGGCGGCGCAGGTTCTGGTTGAGATTGTAGTTCAGATTATTGGCCATCATAGAGTTGGTAACCCTCATACTATATGCCTCCTCATCTTCCTACCAGGCCCATGTTGTTGACGATAACGTTAATGGCCTCATCGATGGCGGTTATGAAACGCGCGGCCGCATTGTACGCGTGCTGGAACCTGATCATGTTGGTCATCTCCTCATCCAGGGAAACCCCGGCCGTTTCCTGGCGCTTTAATTCCAGTTGGTTCAAGAGGGTGCCCTGGTTCTCCACCATCCGGACTGCTTCCTGGGCCTTAACCCCAATATTGGAGACCTGTGAACCCCAATAATCATCAAAAGATACCGAGTTCAGATTAACGGAACGGCTGTGCTTGAGCTGGGCCAGCAGCAGGGCGTTGCTCCCGTCGCCAAAGTTAATAACAACGGGCGGGGCAGCGGAGCTGTCCCAGGTCGGGCTGCCGGCGGCGGCGATGTTCTTCACATCCGCTATAATTTGGGGATCCACACTGATCAGCTTGGCCCATTCTATGGTCGGGTCACTCGGATCAAGCTGGGTAAAGAAGTTCGTCCCATCAGCAATACTCGTCTGATTGTTCAGGCTGTATCCCTGCCTGTGGATCTCATTGGTATCAAGGATTATTGCCCGGGCCAGCTCATTGAGGGCCTCCATCAAGCGGGGAACCTCACGGCGATTCTGACCTAGTCTGGAGTTCTCGGCGGCCCCGCGGGCATCCAGCAGTCCCATCAGCTCGCCGGAAGTGATAGTCACCTCGACATCATCACTGCCGGCGGGTCGGCCGGTTACTGCGGTGCCGGGGTGGGACTCAGGATCCATGTCCCACACCACTTTGTACATACCCTCAGTATCCACGTTCAGCCCCAGGCTTACGGTCCGTCCTCCCATCAGCAGGGGTGAGCCGCCGATCAGGACGGTGGCCATCTCATTTGACTCAATGATTATCTGGGCATCTACCAGCAGCGATAGCTGGTCCAGGAGCAGGTCCCTGCGGTCAATCAGGTCATTGGGAGCCTGCTCGGAGAGGATGACAGCCTTGATCTGCCGGTTGATGTCAGCCAGCTGCTGGGCTATAGAATTGATCTCTTCCACCTTGGCCTTTACCTGGCTGTTAAGGTCCTGGCGCAGGGCGGTAAGCTGGTTGTACATGTGGTGAAAGGTATCCGCCACTGCCAGGCCGCGCTCCTTTACCACTTCCCTGACCGATTCGCTCTCCGGTGACTCCACCAGACCCTGCCAGGCCTCCCAGAGGCGATCGAGTACTGCACGCAGCCCCTGGTCGCCAGGTTCATTCAGGATCATCTCTATGGTGTTCAGGGTGGTCTGCATCGCTCCCCAGTAACCTGAGGCCTGGTTCTCATTCCTAATCTGCATATCTATGAACTCATCGCGCAGCCTGCGGATCTCGCCTACCATGACTCCGGTCCCGAACTGGCCGGGTCGGATATTGTACATGCTTGGAGCCGCATGAGGGGCGGTCGTCTGGATGGACGCCGCCTGCCGGGTATAGCCCGGGGTGTTGGCGTTGGCAACGTTATGGCCGGTTATATCAAGGGTTGCCTGATGGGTTACAATTGACCGGCGACCGATTTCCAGTCCCATGAAAGTTGAGCGCATGGCCTTTTCTCCTCACTTGATAAGATTAGACTCTCCGGTCCAGCACACTGCGGGTCGGGCTGTCTTCAACCGACCCGCCGGCGGAATAAGTTGTCTGCCGCTGCCGGGTCAAAAGGGCTTCCATGTTTTCTACATAAGCCAGAGACTGCTCCAGGAGAGCAGTATTATGCCGGTTCATATCCTTTAAACGCTCCAGATTCCCCGCCAGGTCTGCCAGTTCTTTTTCCAGCCGGGCCGCCTCTGACGGCGCCACCGTTCTGAGCCGGTCCAGCAGGGACGAAGCCGTCAGCCCTTCCTCGCCGAGCCCCAGGGCCCGCGCCAGAGCGCTGCTCTCCGCCAGACGTCCCGCCTCAGCTCTTTCCAGAGCATGTATGAGTTGATTCTCCCGGCGCATGATGTCAGTCAGTCCATCTATATCTTCCATGATAACCGCCTGTTTCTTGCTGTCCGCCAGCTCAATCAGGTCGGATATCACCTGGTTTTCCGTCAATATGGATCCTGCCAAACCGTCTATATCTATTCCCATTACTACCCGCTCCCGTTATACCAATTTGTCTACCAGGGTCCGGTAGATCATCTGCTCGGCCACCTCGTCGGGGTTGACCTTGTAGATCCCCGTGGCTATGGCATCCCGCAGTTCTTCCACCTTATCCTGGCGGATATCCTCGGCCAGGTGCGCCGCCTGAATGGCCTTCTGCATCAGTTTGCCCTCACCCGAGATCATAACGTTATCGGCCCTAAGCCGACCACCTTCGGTACGGGAACTCTGGTTGGGAAGTTTAAGCGTTTTGCCATAAACTTTTAACAGGCTCTGTACCTGGCTGCTTGAAATCTTCATAATCAAACCACCTTAATTCTGGCATAGGATATAGACAACAGGGAAACAACATCCGGGCCGCTGGAACCTGCGCTCTGGCAGCGAGGCAGTAAACGGACGGACCCACTGCCCGAACTCGGTTGGCCCTTGTTTCTCCTCATTTTATTCATCGCTCAAGTCGGAGAAAAAATTAACAGCCATCAAACACCAATATGGCTGTTTATAACCACAAATCGCCGATTTTCTTTAGAAAGC
>LFRU01000085.1:8431-12661 GCA_001512495.1 Syntrophothermus sp. DTU052
CGCCGGGGGGTGTAGCTTGACATGGTCTGCTTCACCTCACGCTGCAACTCCTGCTGACAGCTTGTACAGTACGTTCCCTCGGTGATGCTCCGGCCGCAGCGTTCACACTCCAGGGTAATACTGGCCTGCAGGCCCTGGGATAGGAGCCGTCCATCCCGCAAGAAGCGCAGGATTGTCTGCTCCGCCACCCCGGTCGCCTCGGCGGTTTCGGTTATGGTGGCTCCGGGGTTTTCCCGGATATAACTCCGTACCACCTTAAACTCATCCTCCTCCTTGTCCAGGCACCGGGGGCAAAGATTCCTGCCCAGATACGAAAATACCCGTCCACACTGAGGACAATTCCGCAGTTGGGCCATTTATCACGCCTCCTTTCAGATTCGGCCGGTTACAATAGATCAAAACCAGCAACCTGCTAAAAGCCTTTTCCGGATGCCCAGGAAATTACGCCCACCCGGTTGGCCCCTGCTTTCAGCAGTGTGCGGGTGCATTCTTTAGCCGTAGAACCGGTAGTGTAAACATCGTCAACCAGCAAGATATTCTTGCCCTTCACCCGTTCCGGCTTATTTATTACAAAGGCGTTCATGAGATTCTTCTCCCGCATTTCTTTCGACAGTTCTCTCTGGGGAGAGGAGTCTTTGATCCGTAACAGGACATGAGGATCGTATCTAACCTTGAGGTCCCTGGCAATGCGGGATGCCAGCAGCTCGGACTGGTTGAATCCCCGTCTTAATAGACCCTCCCGGCTCATAGGCACCGGCACGACGAGGTTCAGCGGCCAGTAATCCCCATTTTCCCGGACCACACGGGCCATCATTTGTGCCATGCTCCACGCCAAAAACTTCTTCTCCATGAATTTGTACTGTTTTATGAGCTGGCGGTGGCAGCCCTGATACGGTCCTACCGCCCGGGCAATAGCAAAGGGGGGATCAACCTCCTGGCATTCGCTGCATAATGGCTGATCGTCAGCCAGAAACTTGCCGCACCGTGCACAGGTATTAAGTTTTTCTGTCGATTCTTTCATCTTATTCCGGCATTCGTCACACCATGGAGAATGGGTCCAATAATACCCCGGGCGACGGCAGAGACAGCAGGCCCTGCGGGGGAATAGGATATCAAGCAGGATATCGAGCATTATGTTTACCTCTGTACCCGGTTGTATCGTATTCTTTGATTTTCCAGGTATCCTCTTCTTTGGGCCTCCTCATTAAGCAGCCTGATCTTGCGTACTACCCCCTCCATCTCCCGTGTGATACGGGTACCGACAAACCAGACCTTACCGCCGGGATACGACTCCGACCAGCCGACGCGCCCTGCTAACTGCAAAAGGTACCCCTCATCGAAGATCTCGTTATCACTCCATAACACCACCATATTGGAATTGGGAGCCAGATCCCCCCGCCCGGTTAACCCGGTAGTAATCAGGATATTGGCCTCACCCCGAAAATATGCGTCAACCTTCTTAGCCCTCTCGGAATCATGGGCCCCGGTATATATGATTGGCCGCTCCTTAAGACCCTGGATATTCAGCCCCTCAAGCCGCGGTAACAGCAGTTCCCCTACACGCCGGGACAAATACCCGTTTGGCACCACCACCAGGACCTGGGCCTGGTCTTCTTCAATGCTTTCCCTTATCAGCTGAACCACCTTATCCAAAAGCTTATCTTCCAGGATAATATCCTTCTCCAGAACGACCCGGGGTATAACCAGCGGGTGACCGTGCTGGCGGATAGGAATCTGCACAACTTTAATCTCCCCGCGCTGAGCCCGCGCGTAAATATCCGGGGCCGGCGTAGGGGTCATGTATATCAGCTTGCCTTCGGTCTTTTTGGCGCGGCGCAGCGCGTTTATCAGTATGGGGTTGGCCCGGTAAGGAAAGGCATCACTCTCATCCAGTACGACCAGATCGAAGCTGTAATAATACTTGAGCGCGTGGTGGGTGGAAGCCAGGACTATATCGCTGTTTTTCGAATTATTGGAACGGGGTCTGCCGTAGCGTATCTCAACACTAACCCCGGGGAAAGCCCTCTCCAGCCTTGAAAACAGGTCATCAAGGACATCACGGCGGGGCACCCCAAAAAGCACCCGGCCCCCTCTTTTTAGGACCTCACGCACGGCCCCAAAAACAGTTTCCGGGCGGCCGGCACCGCAGGCCTCCCATACCAGGCATTCGTTAAGGCTGTCTTTGCGCACAAAGCGTGCCAGGGCTTCGAAGGCCTCGTACTGAGCCTGGCTGAAGGATATATCCAGATTGAGCCGGATGCTTGATACCAACTTCTCCTCCGGTCTGACCCGGGCAGGTGCGGCGTAAAGCGCTTCGCACGGTTTGGATTCGCCCAACATCAAGCACTCCCGGCAGTAATAGCACTCTTTCTGTCCCTCGTTACAGAAAGCCTTAACCACCCGATACTGCAGGCCGCAGCGGTTACAGGCCACAGCCCCGTTGGCCGTCCATTTTACGCTGGGAACCCTTACTACCTGCCCTTTAAGCGTCAACAGGTGAAGAATGGCCTCCAGGTCATCTACCTCCAATCCCTGTTCCTGGAGGAGACGCTGTATCTCGCGCAGGAACAAGATTTTCCCCTGCAGGATGAATTCGACTATATCTTCATACTGGTGGAGGGTGAAGTAGTCGACAGCCTCCCCTTCGCCCTTAAAGATGACGGGTTCATGTGCCAGGTAATCGTCTCCGTATCTTTCCAGCAGCTTTTTTACCTGTTTGAACTTGTGCCGCAGGATGGAGTGGGGATAATTTTTCGACCTTTTAATGAAAGGAATCTTCAGGTTGCGATAAGGTTTTCCGCTGCGCTCCGGCTGGTTGGAGAATACGGCCAGCAGGTACTCGCACAGGGCCAGGGGCAAAGGCGGCGAAATAAATGCCATGCCTTGATAGCCCTCGGTGTTTTGCAGGTAGGAAAAGTCAACCCGAGGAATGGCAGATATCCCCATCCGGTATTTGTCCGGACTCCAGGCCATATACAGGACATACCGTCTACAAGGCACAGCTCCCCCTCCCCCCATTTATATTTTCCTCCCGGTAAAATTAATTGTCAAATATTTTACATTATCTTATCCCTCGGGACAAACCGGGGTTGTCGTAATAGGAGAAGAATAGATACGGGAGACTTCCCCGCGAAGGAGACCGGACGGGGATGCCCGCCCAAAAGCGGTAATCTTTTCTCAGGACCGCCTGGTTGGCGAGCTGCTCCGCAACCCCCGGCTACCGGATGGTAAATCACCGGGATTTGAGCAGCCTACTCCAGCCGCCTCAGGCGAAATAATTGCCGGTCAGTTCAGCCAACGGGCTGGGAAGCCTTTCCCCTTCCCTGATCCCCGATTTACGCGCGTCCCCGGCCGCCATCTCCAGAACCGCGATGGACTGGAGCACAACCGGAGATACCCTCCAGGGCTTAAGTCCTTCAACCAGTTTCACGACTCGACCCTCGGAGTTCAGGAAAACAACATCAATGGCTGCCTGCATGAAGAAAGTATGTACGGAAGAACAGGGGTATATAAGCAGGGCTGTACCCGGGAGCGGTTTCCTGCCCATCCAACCGCGGAAACGCGACCAGAATCCCCTGGCGATCTCGACTTCTGTTATCTCAGCCGGTTTCAATGTCATGCACTGCCTCCTCAATCGGGTGGAATTATCATCGTTCCTTGTAGGCCGCATAGAATTGCGACGCGGTTCTCCTTTCAACCCCGGTTTCACTTGAAGGTATTGACCAACTGGATTAACGCCGGTCCCAACAGGATTACGAAAATGGCGGGAAAGATAAAAAATACCAGGGGTATCAGGATCTTGATCGGGGCCTTCTGGGCCTTTTCCTCAGCGCGCTGTCTCCGTTTTCCCCGAACCTGTTCCGCCTGTACCCGCAGGACATTGGCGATGCTGACTCCCAACTGGTCCGCCTGGATCAGCGAGCTGATAAATGTTGAAACATCATCCACTTCCACCCTGGCCGCCAGGTCTTTCAAGGCTTCGCGCCGGGGCTTGCCGAGTTTTATCTCATTAAGGGCCTGCTGGAACTCGTCGGATAATGGTCCCCTGATTTTCTCCACCACCTTCTGCAGGGCGGCGTCGAAACCCAGGCCTGCTTCCACACTTACGCTCAGCATATCCAGTATATCGGGAAGATCCTTCAGGATCCGGTTTTGGCGTTCGTTCTTCCAGGCGTTCAGCATTATGTCCGGCAACAGGTAGCCCATAAGCCCCAGAACTACAGCCGTGGT
>LFRU01000085.1:12750-13772 GCA_001512495.1 Syntrophothermus sp. DTU052
GGCCCAGATACTGCAGGCGGTCCCACAGGGGGCGGATAACCCGCTGCGACAAGGGTTTGTTCAGGTGCTCGGTTACGGGATCCGGGTTTACATCCTCGGTGTACTCTTCCAGACGAGCTATCACCGCCGCCCGTTCTCCCCATATCTGCCCGCCCAGGGCCAGGCCCGCTGTAAACAGCGCGGCAAACACCAAGCCTGCCAGCAGGAGTTCCATTCCTTTCACCCTCTCATGTTGGTCACTTCCAGATTAATAATCAATCTTTACCATCCTGGATATGATGAAGGCCCCCAGCAATTCGGAGCCAAAGGCGATACCCAGTAGTATGCATCCCAGGGAACTGTCCAGCATGGCCGACATATAACCGGGATTGATGATCAAAAGTATGAAAAGCAGTCCCACCGGCAGGAAACCGATCACCAGACCGCTGATGCGCCCCTGGGCGGTGAGGGTCTTAATTTCCCCTTTGATGCGGGCTCTTTCTCGGATGGTCCCGGCTATATTCTCCAGAATCTGCGCCAGGTTGCCCCCCGCCTGGCGCTGGATGAGCACAGCGCTTATAACCATATCCAGGTCTTCACTGCCGACTCTGGTGCCCATATTCAACAGGGCTTCCTCGAGGTTGGCTCCCAGGTTTATCTCCCGCAGGGCAATCCCGAATTCTGCGGATATGGGGGGCGGCAATTCCCGGCATACAGTATCCATCGCCTGCTGAAAACTGAAACCGGCGCGCAGGGCGTTGGCCATAACCGTCAGAGCGTCACCCAACTGCTGGTTGAGTTTGTGCCGCCTGCCGTCCATGCGGCTCTGCAGATACAGCTTGGGGATCACTGCCCCCAGGATGAGCACCAGCAGAGCCAGGGGCAGGTTAAACGTCAGAAACCAGACCAGGGGGGGCAGCACAAGAACCAGCCCGCCCCACAGAGTGAGGAACTCCTCGCCTTTAAGGGGAATTCCCGCCTGCAGCAAGTCGTACTGCAGCTTTTGGGTATAGGAATAGGAAGCGAATACGCGTGATACCCTC
>LFRU01000108.1:0-2111 GCA_001512495.1 Syntrophothermus sp. DTU052
CTGCATGAGGTTGGGAAATAAACTATGCGGGAGTTTACCCACTTAATCTTGACAGGGACAGCGGGTTGGCTCAACTTGACAGAGTCTGGTTGTTAAACGTAGAATTTATTCAAAAGTAAAGTGTATTCAAACGTATAATTACAAACTGCATTGGAACCATGGTATGCCATTCTTTTGCTTAGTCCCGGCTTAAGCCGGGAGCGGGGGAACCAATCAAATGGGGTGAATCCGGGTTTCCGGTAGGGCTCCCTAGCCCGAACCCGTCAGCTAACCTCGTAAGCAGCTTTAGGGGGGAATGGGGCTTAGTTCTAATACTTGTTGAAAGAATTTTTCTTTCGCTCTCTCCTTCGAAGGCACCATTGGTGTTTTTACACCTCTTATTAAAGCCCCAATAGTATTTGTTAATACTGTTTTGTGCAGACTAAAATCATCCCCAGTCGGATGATAGGTCGTGTATTTGCGCCTTTGCTGACCATCAAGAATAAACAAAAATATTGTAAGAACTGTCATGCCATGGAGATCCAGGGAAGAGAGGTCTTATTGTGGTTAAATTTAAGAATGTCGTTAAAACCTATGGAAACCTTGTAGCCGTTAAGAACCTCGATCTTGAGATCCCGGAAGGAGAACTGGTAGTTTTAATCGGTCCCAGCGGCTGTGGCAAAACTACAACCCTCAAGATGGTAAACCGCCTGATTGAACCTACCTCGGGAAGCATTTTTATCCGTGACCGCAATGTGATGGATCTGAACCCGGTGGCCCTGCGTCGTGAGATAGGATACGTAATCCAGCAGATAGGTCTTTTCCCCAATATGACTATCGAACAGAATATCGATGTGGTCCCCAGACTTCTGGGCTGGCCGGCGGAAAAGAGAAAACGGCGGGTTTATGAACTGCTGGAAATGGTGGGGATGGAACCTGACATTTATGCTCCGCGGTATCCAAACGAGTTGAGCGGTGGACAGCAGCAGCGTATTGGGGTTTTACGGGCGCTGGCGGCAGAACCGCCTCTGATTTTGATGGATGAGCCTTTTGGGGCCCTGGACCCGATTGCCCGCGAATCACTCCAGGACGAGTTGAAGAGTCTGCATTCGCGGCTTAACAAGACTACCATTTTCGTGACCCATGATATGGACGAGGCTCTTAAGCTGGCGGACAGGGTGGTGGTCATGAACCAGGGAGAGGTGGTTCAGGTGGCGACGCCCGAGACGCTCCTGCGCAAACCGGCCAACGATTTTGTCGCCTCGTTTATTGGCAAGAACCGGTTAAATGGTGAAAGCCTGCAGAGCGTGGTTGAGATTATGCTGCCCGATCCGGTAACTGTATACCCGCAAATGGGTTTGGCTGAAGGACTGGCCTTGATGAAGCGCAAGAAGGTGGATACTGTTCTGGTGGTGGATGGGGAGCGAAAACTGGTCGGCAGTGTTGCGGTTGAAACGCTGGACCGTGAGCGTAAGCGGGCCAAGACCATAGGGGAGATTATGGACCAGGATCCTCCTTTGGCTACCATCCGCAGCCAGGCATCAGCCAAGGAGGCCTTTGACGTGATTGTAGGTGAAAAGCTCAAATACCTCCCCGTAGTTGATGAAAAAGATGTGTTGGTGGGATTAGTAACTCGCAACAGCATGGTTGATGCTCTGGCTTCTGCAGTCTGGGGTGATGAGGGTGAGTGAATTCATTAGTTTTATCTACAGTAACCTCGATACTGCCGCTGTGGCTACTTACCAGCACCTTTATCTATCGTTTGGATCGGTGCTACTGGGGATGCTGGTAGCAATTCCCCTGGGGATATGGCTTACTGACAAAGAGAAACTGGCAGAAAAGGTTCTGGCGGTTACCGGCACCATTCAAACCGTGCCCGGCCTGGCATTTCTCGGTTTGTTTCTGCCCCTGCTGGGGCTTGGGGTAGTCCCATCGATGACGGTCCTATTTCTCTATTCGCTATTGCCGATCCTTACCAACACCTATACCGGGATCAAGGGGGTTAGCCCGGCTCTGGTGGAAGCGGGGATGGGAATGGGTATGAGTCCCAGACAGCTTCTTTTTATGGTTAAACTGCCCCTGGCTTTTCCGGTTATCATTGCCGGCATCCGCATAGCATCCGTCTATATCGT
>LFRU01000108.1:2124-4170 GCA_001512495.1 Syntrophothermus sp. DTU052
GGGATTATGACCGCGGATATCAACTTCATTCTTATGGGTGCGATTCCCGCTGCTTTGCTGGCGCTTACTGCCGGTTGGATTCTGGGAATTGTAGAGCGGCTTGCGATCCCCAGAGGTCTAAGAGGATAGAAGAGCCTGATCAGAAAGAAACGGAGGTGAAAACATGGGTGGTATCCTTACGCTGACGGTTGAGCACCTGGTACTGTCTGCTGCTGGGGTAGGTCTGGCTCTGCTGGTCGGTATTCCGTTGGCCATCTTGATAACCCGTTACCGAGCTGTTGCCGGTTTTACTATGGCGGTGACCGACGTGCTGCAGACCATTCCCTCGATGGCTCTTCTGGCGGCCTTGATGATATATCTGGGGTTGGGGAACCAGACCCTCGTCGTAACCTTGATGATTTATTCCCTGTTGCCTATCGTGCGTAACACCTATACCGGAATTATCAGTATCGATAAAGGGCTGATCGAGGCTGGTAAAGGTATGGGCATGACCAGATGGCAGCTTTTGCGTATGGTGCAGATACCTATAGCCCTGCCGGTAATAATGGCAGGGGTCCGGGTGGCTATGGTAACTGCCATCGGGATTGCTACGCTGGGGGTCCTGATCGGTGCGGGAGGATTGGGGGCTCCCATTTGGAGGGGCATGCAGATTGTGGATAGTTCCATGATCCTCTCGGGTGCCATTCCGGCTGCACTTATTGCCATTATTTGCAATTACGGACTGGCTAAACTGGAGAATGCCGTCGTTCCCCGCGGAATGAGGGTATCGTCCCCGGCAAAGAGCTAACCAANNGTACCGGCTTAAACGCCTGGTGGTGCAGTCCGGTGATGCTTCAGTTTTTACCGCGTTGTGAGAGGGTGTGGGCGTCCAGTCTGTTACCCTCTTTGGTTGGAGTTGGATAAAGTCTAAAAGGAGGTTACAAAATGCGAAACAGATTCGGCAGGTTGTTTTCCCTGCTCCTGGTGGCCGGATTTTTGATTGGTGTAATAGGTGGTTGCGGTGGTGGTGCCTCTGACAAGATTACCATAGGGTCCAAGAACTTTACGGAGAATATCCTGCTCGGGGAAATAATGGCCCAGTTGATTGAGAACAAGACTGATCTCGTGGTAGATCGCAAACTTAATCTCGGCGGGACTCTGGTTGCTTGGGAGGCCCTGAAAAAAGGGGATCTGGATTTATATGCAGATTACACCGGTACTGGACTGATGGCGATATTGAAAAAAGAAGTGATGTACGATGCTGATGAGGTCTATAACCTGGTGCAAAAAGAGTACAATGAGAAGTTCCAGATTAAATGGCTCGAGCCCTTTGGGTTCAACAATACCTATACGACAGCAGTAACCCGTGAGTTTGCAGAACAGTATAATCTGGTGAAAACTTCAGACCTGAGGCCTTACGCCAAAGACCTGGTGTTCTGTGCCGAGCAGGAATTCTTCAACCGCGATGATGGCTATGACGGTTTTGTTAAAGCCTATGATCTCCAGTTCAAGGATAAGAGAGCGGTGGAGACTGCCCTTAAGTATCAGGCGGTAGGAGAAGGCAAGGTAGACGTTATTGATGCCTTCGCTACCGACGGAGAGTTGGTCACCTATGACATGGTAATACTGGAAGATGACAAGAATTTCTTCCCTCCATATTACTGTGCTCCGGTAGTCCGCATGGATACCCTGGAAAAATACCCTGAGCTCGAGGAAGTTTTGAACCTCCTGGGTGGTCAAATCTCCGATGCCGAGATGCAGCAGCTGAATTACCAGGTTAAGGAGCAGAAGAAGGATGTGGCTGAGGTAGCTACCAAGTTCCTGCAGGATAAGGGCTTGATTTAAGCTTCGGTTTGATCAATCCAGCGGTAACGGTTTGTACATGTCGGCAAAGGTTTCACGGGGGAAGGTTCCCTTGAACCTTTGCCGACTTTTTGTTCCGGCTCCGGGAATTACAACTCAAAGGGAATTTGATAATCGACGAAGAATGCTCAATGATAATAATAATTAATGTTGGGATTGCCCGGATAAAAACAGAGGAGGAATAACATGGCGGAGTACAAACAT
>LFRU01000108.1:4207-12805 GCA_001512495.1 Syntrophothermus sp. DTU052
GGAGATGGAGCAGGTGGAACGGGAGATCGAGGCTATGGAAGACCTGCGGGCGGTAATAATCAATGCTGCCGGCCCCCATTTCTCAGCAGGCATAGACCTTAATGTTCTCGGTACCTTCAATTCAGAGGTGGTAATGAAAACGGTAGCCTGGTCGCAGTCGGTTTACTCGAAGTGGGAAGAACTTTCGGTTCCCGTAATTGCAGCGGTGCAGGGCCTCTGTTACGGATCGGGTACCGAGCTGATCCTGGCCTGTGACATCCGTATCGCGGCCCGGAATGCCCGCATCGCCATCCCCGAGGTCCGCTTTGGGCTGGCGCCGGATATGGGAGGAACCACCCGTCTCACCAAACTGGTAGGAGCAGGCCAGGCCAAGCGCATGATAATCGCCTGCGAGGAAGTGGATGCGGAGGAAGCCAAGAGCATCGGCCTGGTGGAGAAGGTGGTGGATAACGACAAACTTATGGAAGAGGCCATGAAATTGGCGCAGAGGATTGCCGACATGCCGCCGGTGGCCGTGAAGATGGCCAAAAAGGGAATCAACCTGGCGGTGGAAAGCAGCCGCATGGCCGGTCTGTTGTTTGAGCAGGCTCAAACTGTATACTGCTGCGGTACCCGTGACATGAAGGAGGCCGTGGCGGCTTTCTTCGAGAAGAGAAAACCCACCTTTGAAGGCCGTTAGCCTGGAAACGTAAAGGGGCCGGCCTTGAAAAGAACCGGCCCGGTTTATCTTCTCTTTTTGGGGAAGATAGACGGTCCGGCCCGGTTTTCAGTGACCCGGATGATACGTATCGAGATGAATGCTGCGGTGGAGCCGCCGGCAGCGGGCATTTTACCCCTGCTCGAGAGGAATCGACACAAGGGGATTAATTCTGCAGACCGGAGAGGAGGACTCAAGGTTGAATTTTCGCGATCAGTACCAGCAAAAGCTGTGCTCGCCCGAAGAGGCGGTGCGGTTGGTAGGCAATGGTAACCGAATACGGGGTTGCCTTAATCAAGGCCCAGAGTGTAAAACAGCGGGTCAAAAACCTTATCGCCATTGCCCATCCGGATCACCGCGACTGGCTGACATTCGAGGCCAAAAAACTGGGCCTGATTTAGAAATATATCCCGGTTTCATGAGGGCATTACCCCGCTGCTTAACACATCACCATTCCAGCGATTTACGGAAGAGGCCGGAAACCAGTACTACTCTTCCTTGAATTTCGGTTCCGGTGCCCAGGGATAAAAATCCGGCATATCCCGCTGGGGACTCATCGTGAAATTGGGTGCTCTCTTTTCCAGGAATGCCTTGATACCTTCAGCAGCATCCGGCTTCGGTCCCAGGTAGTGGAAGCCTTTCGATTCCAAACGGTGCGCTTCCATGGGATGGTCGGCTCCCAGCATACTCCACATGAACTGGCGGGTGAGAGCCACCGACACCGGCGCGGTGTTCTGAGCAATATCCAGGGCGATGGACCGGGCGGTGGGGATTACCTCTTCCGGAGCAACCAGATGGTTCACCAAACGGCGCTCGTATGCCTCCGCGGCTGAGAAGATCCTCCCGGTAAGACCCCACTCCAGGGCCTGACCAATGCCCACGATCCTGGGTAAAAAGTAGGATGCGCAGGCATCTATGACAATACCCCGGCGGACAAAGACTATCCCTAGCTTCGCGGTGTTTGAAACAATGCGGATGTCCATGGGCAAAGTCATGGTTAACCCGATACCTACCGCCGGACCGTTAATGGCTGCAATAATTGGCTTTTTCAACTTAAAGATGCGCAGTGCCAGTATACCTCCGCCATCCCGGTGCTCGTCCGGTGCTTTGTCATTGTAGTTGAAAGTGGACTCTCCGCCCCCCAAATCAGAACCGGCACAGAAGGCGCGCCCGGCACCGGTAACAATTATTGCCCTTATATTGTCATCTTTTTCAGCTTGATCCAGAGCATCAATAATCTCCTCGCGCATATCCTCGGTGTAGGCGTTCAATCGTTCGGGACGGTTAAGGGTGATAGTTAATATCCGTTCTGCTTCTTCAACCTTAATCTGTTCGTAATTCATAACCAGTTCCTCCTTGGTGATTTCCTGCAGAATCTGAGCTTCTATTATTATACCACTGTACAACAGCGCTTCGCGGTGTTTGAATTTAGTGGATATCTGTTGTATACTAACGAAAAATAATATCTTGATAGACGGTCAAAGCTTTGCTGGTGAAAGTCAGTAGAGTGGGGGCAGAATACCTAAGTCTGCGGATAAGGTATTCGTGTCCATGAGAATCGGCTTACTGGGGTGGGTAGCCTAATTTATTTAGGCTACCCATTTTTTGTGGGGAAAAATAAGCGGCAAAGGACGTGAAACTGTTGGAAGAACTTATCGCGCTGGTCAAAAAGGAGTTGTTTAGGAGTTTAGCATGGGTGATTATTGCTCTCTTGGCTGCAGTTGGAGCATATTTCATACTGTTCTGATTAGACTATTACCCGGCTAGTGAAGAGAAAACATGTGGAGGGGGGTGGACCTGTGTCATTACCTATGGTGACCTTTATTTCTGGAATATCAGGAGTAGCAATCGTTATGCTGCTGCTGCTGGTAACAACCAAATTGAGCTCCAAACTTGCTATCTTTATAGAGAAACGAAACGAAGAAGCCAGTAAGAATAGCTAAGAAGCGGTAACGGACCAAATTGGGATCTCTGTAACAGGCGATCCTCTACGGCGTTTCACAGTTCCATTCAACACAAACGTTAATTGAGGACTAATAACTATGGAATGGCAGATTTGGTTTGCAGGAATCCTGTTCTTAATTGTCTATGCATTTATAATTTCAGAGAAGATTCACCGCACTGTACTTGCCTTGTGCGGGGCAGTCCTCCTGGTGCTCTTGGGAGTGCTGACTCAGCATGAAGCCGTAGGTTTTATCGACTTTAATACTATTGGCCTGCTTTTTGGGATGATGGTCATTGTGGGTATTACCAGCAAGAGCGGGGTGTTTGAATACGTAGCCATCAGGGCGGCTCATTCCACCGGCGGTAACCCCATGAAGATAATGATTGCCCTCTCATTGATAACGGCTGTGGCTTCAGCTCTCCTGGACAATGTAACTACTGTTCTGCTGGTGGTTCCGGTTACCATATCTATCTGTTCTGCATTGGAGGTAAATCCGGTGCCATTTTTTATAGCGGAAATTCTGGCTTCCAATATTGGCGGAACTGCCACCTTAATCGGCGATCCGCCCAATATCATGATAGGGAGTGCCACCGGCATCGGATTCATGGATTTTGTGGTAAACCTGGGTCCGGTTGTTGCTGTAATCTTAACTGTCACCTTAATCCTTCTGAAGCTGATCTACAAAAAGAGACTTGAGACCAGCGAAGAGAATAAGGCCCGGTTACTTGCTATGGATGCGGAATCAGCTATTAAGGACCATCAACTGCTAAAAAAGTCGCTGGTGGTCATCGGTCTGGTCATTTTGGGCTTCTTTTTACACCAATACCTTCATCTCGAGTCAGCCACGATAGCTATTGCCGGTGCTGCATTGCTGATGTTGGTTTCCCGGAGTGCTCCGGAGGAGGCTTTGCACAGCGTAGAGTGGTCTACGTTGTTCTTCTTTGTGGGACTGTTCATCCTGGTTGGAGGCCTTGAAAAGACCGGAATTATCGGGGGGATGGCCCGCCAGGGGATTAGCCTTACCCAGGGTGATGTGACCCTGACCGCTATGCTGGTCCTCTGGTTCTCCGCTATAGCGTCGGCGTTTGTGGATAACATACCGTTTGTAGCCACCTTTATACCTTTGATTCAGGAGATGGGGCAGATCGGCAGTATGAATACCGGGCCTTTATGGTGGGCCCTGTCTCTGGGAGCCTGTCTGGGGGGCAACGGGACCCTGATCGGAGCATCAGCCAACGTTATCGTGTCAGGGATGGCTGAACGGGAAGGACACCCCATATCTTTCCTGGGCTATATGAAGATTGCGTTTCCCCTGATGATTGTATCCATTATTATTGCAATGATTTACCTGCTGCTATTCTTCTTATAGGCAATCTTACCTGAGAGGCGGCAGATATGGAATATGGAGACAGTTGTTCCAGTGAATGAAATTAGACGTACCGCTTTCACGACTAAGGTTACGTCTAATTTCCGCTTAATCCACCATTACTCCGCGCATCTTTAATTCCTGGATTTTGCGCTGGGAACATCTCTCGCACCTGAATTCAGGGTTTTTGTCCCTGGTCCTATCGTAGTTCCTGGTCCTTACCAACCGGAATCCTTTGGCGATATCACCGCAGTCGGCGCATTTCACCTCTTCCCGGATCTCCCACTGGGGAGCCAGATGTGGTGAGGTAAAGATGAACCGATCCACCCAGAAAAAGATCAGTCCGCCGATGATGTTGGCGATTATGGTGGAGGCGGTGACACTGAAGCCTTTCATGAAGTAAAGGACACCAGCCAGGATTGGAGTCGACAGCTGCCAGCGGAACAGGTAAAGAAGATACTGTTTGACCAGGTCTATGCACCATCCCATCTAACGGTAATCACTATGCATATTCTTTACCAGTACGTCCCCGATCACTTATCCTGGGAATTCTTAATCCGGAACCGTCTTGTAAACCAGTGTTGTGCAAATCATGATATGGGAAGTGTTATCCTCGGTAAGCTGCCCGCAGGATCGCCAGCACATCGCTCCGGTTAAGCTGTCCGAAGGCCCCCAGCGGCTGCCGGTTGGCTGTCAGTTGGTCTGCCATTTCCTCAAGCCGGCTCTCTTTAACCCCGACTTCCCGCAGGTTGGTGGCGAGCCCGAGGGAACGGAAGAACGCGGCCGTCTTTTCAATTCCGAGCGAAGCCACCACGAAATCATCATCACCTACAATGTCCCAAACCCTTCGGGCGTACTCCGCCAGCTTGGGCGCAGTTCTTTCGCTCAATACATGCCGCATCCAGTGAGGGATGAGAATGGCCAATCCCACACCATGGGTAACATCATAAAGGGCACTGATGACGTGTTCAATCTCATGTACTCCCCAATCAGTCTCCCGGCCGCTGCTCAGCAAACCGTTCAAGGCTAGGGTGCCGGTCCACATCAGGTTGGCCCGGGCTTCGTAATTATTTGGTTCAGCGACGGCAATGGGTCCATAGTATATGCAGGTTTTGAGCATGGCTTCCGCCATCCGGTCCAGGATGAAACCGCCCGGGGTGGGGCTAAAATACTGTTCGAACACATGGCTCATGATGTCGGCGGTACCGGCAGCCGTTTGTGAAGCGGGAACGGTGAAAGTATAAGTGGGATCGAGTATCGAAAATCGGGGATAGAGGTGTCTGCTGCCGATTCCCAGCTTCTGTCCGGTATCCTCGTTGCTGATTACGGCGTTGACGTTCATCTCCGATCCAGTAGCCGCTAGGGTAAGCACGGTTCCAATTGGTAGAGCTCCGGTAATGCGGGCTTTGTGGATAAAGAAATCCCAGGGATCACCCTCATAATTAACACCGGCAGCGATGATCTTGGCACAATCGATGACGCTGCCGCCGCCTACAGCCAGGACCAGTTCCACCCCGTTTTCCCGGCACAGCTTGACCCCATCGCGGACGCTGGTAATGCGGGGATTGGGCTGGATGCCGGAGAGTTCCACATATGATACGCCGTTGCCGGTCAGGATATCGATAACCCGGTCATAGAGGCCGGTCCTCTTTATACTGCCCCCGCCATATACCAGGAGCACCCGGTTGCCGTATTTGCGCACCTCCTTACCCAGTTCGCCTATGCGGTCGCGCCCGAATATTATCCGGGTGGGTACATGAAAATTAAAATTTAACACCTTGATTCCCTCCTGTTTGACTACTTATTTTTACACACAGTGTTTATTTCGCCGGGATCGGTTATGCTGCCAACTCCGGTATTATGTTTTGCCATGATTAAGTCAAAATCATTCGACGAAACGCCAGGTTATTCCTCCCAACCGTTATCGGGTACGAGCCGCATCGTTCTGCACGCCGTCATGCTGGGCATAACCCGGAACAACTTCAGCCATAGTACCTTGACGGGCATAATACTATATCATAAACTATACTTAAGGAGGCGAAGATGATGAGTGCTACCATCTCTACCGATCTCATACGCGGTCACACCGACACCATTATCCTCAACATCCTGCGGCAGGGAGACAGTTACGGGTATGAGATATACAAAAGAATACTGCAGTTGAGCGGTAACCGTTACGAATTGAAGGAGGCTACCCTGTACACGGCCTTCCGGAGGCTGGAAAAGGATGGTGACATCGTTTCCTACTGGGGGGATGAAACCCAGGGGGGACGACGAAAGTACTACCGCATTACTGGGCAGGGACGGAAACACTATGAACGAAACGTCAAGGACTGGGACTTTGCGAAAAATATTCTGGAAACACTGATCAAGGGGGGTATTGAGGATGTCCAGGGATGAAAAGGAACTGGATCAAAAGATTAAAGCCTATTTTGATAACCTGTTTTCCGGAGTGGGAGCCAGTCAGCAGTTGTTCGAGTTGAAGGAAGAGCTGACAATCAATATGAAGGAAAAGATTGCGGATTACCGAGCCCGGGGGATGAACGATGAGCAGGCTTTTAGGGAGGCTGTTATTTCGATGGGGGACCTGAACGGATTGGTGGACGATATGCGCAAACTGGGGCAGGATACGGCCCGCATGAGTATTTATTCCTCGATGGACAACCGGATATCCGCCGGTTTTATTGTGGTGGGGGTGCTCCTGGCTCTGTTCGGGATATTCGTGATGGCTATGACCTACTACATGAGGGAGGAAGGGGTAGCAGTTGCGGGCAACGGTATATTTATGGTGGCCGGCGGCATGCTGTTTACCTACGGGCTGTTGACCAGGGAAACCGCCAGGAAGTACGCGATGAATAAGGTTCGCGCTGCACTCTACGGCCTGTCTATCGGATCAATTCTGTTTGGGATGTTTAGTGCGGTGGTTACGCATTTTTCCGTTGGTGAAACCTACGTATCCATTGCCTCCTTGATGGTTTTCTTCCTGGGTGGGGTGGGGCTGTTCCTCCTGCTGGCCCTGACCGAAAGTGACCGGCGCAAGCAGTGACAACTGATGGTATTGTCGGTTAAGCCGGGGGCGAGTTAAGAAGGCTCGTTACCGCTATAGGCAGTCCACCCCAAACTGCTACATTTTCTGCTCAGGATCGAGTATAATTAAGCCTACTGGAAAAGAACACTAATGTATGCTCTTTCCGCGCGTTAAAGCAAAGCTTTCCCGAAGTGTAATTAGGCCGAATAAATTTGAGTTCCCCGGTCCATATGCTATACTCGGTTTTGCCGGACAGGTTTTGGACAACAAATTATGAGGAGGAATTGATATTGAATCGGGTGGAGAAGGCACTGATGCATGCGCTGTTTGTGCACCTGCATCATAACATCGACAAGGCCATTGATTTTAGTGAGTTCAAAAGGCTGAACCAGAAGGTTGACGCGACCTGGCCGGGAGCTCTTCTGATAGGTCCGGATGCCAATGATGATGCGGCCGTAGTGAAGATTCCCGGGACTGAGACCCTGGTGGCGGCCAAGATGGAAAGCCACTGCAGCCCCTGTGTTCCCCGGCCTTATGACAGCGCAGCCACCGGAGCCGGTGGGGCCATGCGGGATGTGGTGGCCATGGGTGCTCGCCCCATTTTCATTCTGGATTTTATTGGCACCCGTCCCCTGGAAGAGAAGGTTATTGTAGGCCCATGCGGTTTTGAAGGAAAATGCACCTGCGGCAACTGCCAGGAGATGACCAGCCAGGAGCGGCTTAACCTGATACTTAAAGGGATCCGGGATATGGCGGAGGCCATGGATGTGTTTGTCGCGGGCGGAGGTTTTTCCACGTCTTTTAGCGATATTGTCCCGGCGATGGTTGTCGCCGTAGTAGGTAAACAGGTAACGGAAAAGCCCCTGACCAAGCCGGCTAAATCAGCCGGGGATAAGATAATAATCCTGGGTGAGACCGGCACTGACGGAAACGATACCCTGTATAGAGCCGGCCTGGTATCGGAGATGCGCCCAGCGGTAGCCCGGTTCGCTGAAGAGAGAGCGGTTATGGAGGCCAGCATAGCAGCGTTCCACACCGGTAAGATTAAAGCCTGCTCCGACCTGGGTGCAGCCGGCATTGGGGCTGCAGTATGCGAATCGGCACGGTTTGGCGGCCTGGGCGCCAGGGTCGATCTGTCCAAGGTCCCCACCAGGGAGGAAGGCATCACTCCGGAGGAGATACTCATCTGTGAAACCCAGGCCCGCATGCTGTTCCAGGTGGCACCCGGAGATGTACAGGAAGTTCTGGAGGTGCTCCGCTCTCCAAGCACCAGGGCGGAGGTAATCGGCGAGATCACCGGTGACAGCCAGGTGGTATTTGAATACGAGGGCCGTACCATTGCTACCATCCCCAACCAGCCGTCACCGGAGGTCCTGGAGATGCTGCGCCGGTAAAATTCGGACAATTGTAAACCCCTTTGTCATCCTGAGCGGATAGGCAAAGGGGTTTTTGCATTTTATCGAGGCTGATCCCCCGAGGTTGTCATCGGTTCATAAGAGCGATTAGCGGTGTTATAAAGTCACGATGCATCCGGGGAAAGGATAGATCATTTGGCATAATGT
>LFRU01000004.1:0-8290 GCA_001512495.1 Syntrophothermus sp. DTU052
GTATATGAAGACGGGATACTAACGACCATTGATAAGGATGAGGTAATGCGCCAGGCGGATATATGCCTGAGCCGAATCATAAAAAAGCTGCCCCATCTATTCTGATAGGGCAGGAAGCATTTTCATCTCAAAATTACCGTCTGATTCGATACGCTCCATCTACCGTGGGAGAGCCAGGCTGCCGGCAGAGCCGTCTTAATGGTGGCGGCTATCTTTTGCGGTACACCGGGCTTCTACCCTCCATGATATTGTGCATCATCATCATGATTTGGTTGCGGTTCTCCATGGCCAGGGCCGCTTCTAAACCGGCACATCCCAGACTGTGATTTATGGCCTCCTTGGTCATTCTTAGTGCCAGCGGGTCTTTGGCGGCCATGGTCCGGGCCAGATCCAGGGCTGCATCCATCAATTCCTCCCGTTCCACACAGCGGGAAGCCAGACCCAAGTTCATCGCCTCCTCGGCCGTCATTATCCTGCCGGTCAGCATAAACTCGTATGCTCTGCCTGCACCGATCAGGCGTGGCAGGAAATAGCTGCTTCCCATATCAGCTCCACCGATTCCCACATTAACGTAGGCACACAGAAAACGGGCGTCGGTAGAAATGACACGAATATCTGAGGCCATGGCAAAGCTGAAACCGGCTCCGGCCGCGGCGCCGTGTATTACACATATAATCGGCTGCGGCATCTGCCTCATAAATAACTCAATCTCACCCAGTCTGGTCTGCCAGTCAAACATCAGCGGGGCCGTGTATTCTGGAACCGGAACCCCCTCGTTCATATCCAGTCCCCCACAAAAGCCTTTTTCGGCTTCCCCCTTAAGAATAACTACGCGAATGTCCAGGTTATGCTTCAGACTGCCCCACAGATCCAGGATCTCATCCAGCATCTGCAGGTTGAGGGCACCGAGCTTTTCTGGGCGGTTCAGGCCAACCAGCAGAATCCCGGGTTCGATCTCCTCCACTTTAAGTGTTTCATAATTGGTCCAGGTCAACACTCTTTTCCCCCTAACGTGAAATAATTGTAGAATCAAAATGCACCTTACCTGTTAACTTAACACAAACGGTTCCCATAAACCAGAGGAACCGGAAATCGGCAAAAGTGCTGTTAATGCAGGTACTTCTCCGCAAACCTCGAATCTTTATCCTAAATGATGTTGGACGTGAGCAGGCAGTGGAGTTCAAGTCTGGAATCGTACTATTCTACCTTATTGCGATTAATGCTTTTACCTTCGTTCTCTTTGGTCGGGACAAGTGGCTGGCCCAAAACCACCGCTGGAGGATTCGGGAACGAAATCTGCTTCTGGTTTCCCTTCTGGGCGGGGCGGTAGGGGGGCTGATCAGTATGCATGTCCTCCGCCACAAAACGCGCCGCATTCTATTCAGATGGGGACTCCCCCTAATGGTCTTTGTACAGGGCTTCGCACTGTTCCATTCTTTTGGTGATGCAGCTTCCAGTTAAGAAATCCCGTAGCCTTCTTTCAACCCATCGGCACAGCCGACATATCGTCAAACAAAAAGGTGCCGGGCTCAGTGTGACACCCGGCTGTCGCTCCAAAAAGCTGTGATGTATTGTCTAATTTGCCAATTCCTTCTCCAACTCTTGACGCAGGATCTTCTTCTCGATCTTGCCCAGCGGGGTCATGGGGAAAGAATCCCTGAAGACGTATTCGCGAGGAATCTTGTAGGGTGCCAGAAATTCCTTCAGGTACTCCTGAATAGCATCCCCATCCAGCTGTGCTCCGGGTTTGGGTACGATATAGGCACGGCCGACTTCGCCCATAACCTTGTGAGGAACTGGAAGTACAGCCACCAAGGCCACACCGGGGTAACGCGAGATGTACTCCTCTATTTCTGCCGGGTAAACGTTCTCACCACCGGTAATGTACATTTCCTTGATGCGGCCTACCAGACAGAGGTCACCATTCTCGTCAATGTAGCCGGCATCACCGGAATAGAACCAGCCTTCCTCATCGAAAGCAGCCGCTGTGGCTTCCGGCATCCTGAAGTACTCCTTCATCAGTGACGGACCGCGGTAGGCTACTTCCCCGGCAGTGCCGTTGGGAACTTCTTTCCGATCTTTGTCCACGATTTTCATCTCAAACTCAGGTGCTACTTTTCCGACCGTCTTATTAAGGTTTTCAACGCTGGCACCGATATCCGTGTAGGTTATAAGACCGGAAGTCTCGGTCATACCCATAGGGTTCGTACAGTATGGGGTTATTTCTTTCATCTTGGCCAGTATATCTTTAGGTGCCATGGCTCCCCCCACCATGCAGAAACGGATAGCGGACAGGTCGTAATCTTTGAAGTTCGGAAGGTTGAATTGCATAACAAACATGGTAGGGACACCCGCGAAGATAGTCACCTTGTGTTTCTCCATCTGCTCGAGCGAAACCACGGGGTGGAACTGGTCAATTATTACCTGGGTCGCTCCAGCTATAATGGGCGATGCTCCCAACTCGGTGGCACCGCTCACATGGTTAACCGGCACGTGGTGCAGGAACCGGTCGTTCGGGGTAAGACCTGTGGGAGCGCCAAACTCATCAATCAGAACCAGGGACTGGGAAATCACACTTCTGTGGGTCAGAACGGCTCCCTTGGGTTGTCCGGTAGTACCCGAAGTGTAGACAATGAGCAGCCCGTCATCCGGTTCAACCTGAGATTCTCTTTCTTTCAATGCCTGTTCATAATCCAAATACTCTTCCCGCATAATCTCATCCCAGGTTATAGCTCCGGGAAGCTCAGCCGGTCCACCCACAACCCAGACCTGCTTTACCGAAGGGCACTCGGGTAGTGCTGCCGCCAGTTTTTCCTGGTAATTTGCCACTTCTCCCAATCCGTACAGGGTTAGTATATAATCAGCTTCCGAGTTATTCAGCACGTACTTCATTTCATGAGGCGTAAACCGGGTACCCATACCCACTATGATGGCTCCAACCATGCTGGCGGCCATATAGAAAGTCATAAACTCAGGTCGGCCGTTCATCAAATACCCAAGGCGGTCACCTTTCTGAACCCCCATCTTCATCAGAAACCTGGCGAATTTCTGGGCGTTCTTCAGGAATTCACCATAAGAGATTTCCCTGTCCTGATAGATTAGTGCCGGGTGATTTGGGTCTCTCTCCGCCGCACGCTTCAAATAGTCAGAAAGCCTGGGCAACGCTCCCTCCAGCCGATTCCTCGATCTGTCAGTCATTATTAACCGCCTCCCTTATTTGTGATTGTATGTTTACTATTACCTATAACGACTACAGGCCCTATCACCCCCAAACTGTAGATACCACTATCATGCAATGCTCGTCTGTCGCGTATTAGTACATTTCCTACAGCTACAGGACAGACGGAGAGTAATACCTAATAATAATAATATCTAATAATACTAATTCAACCAACCGGCTTTTTATCCGTGCCCAGCAGCGATCAATTAAGGTTTTAATTGTCAATCCCGGACCCTAACCTGCATATAATTATATGACAGTCGATTACAAAAGAAAAACCTCTTATTACGGATTAATGACAGATTGTCAATCCTGGCCAGTGTAGGCGAACGCTTGTTTGCATGGAGGGCCAATGGTATAATTTCAATAAAAAAACAAACCTGCATCCAACAATTTCCCTGTGAAAAATATGGCGGGGTGTTACTGTAGAGAAAACGAATCCCATGCCTTCAGGCATTTTTCAGGTCAAGGAGGTGGGTTATGTACGAGTTCATCTGTTCAAAGTGTGGCGGACGAAGCTTTTCAGCAGCCAAGCTTTCCACTCTAAAAAATCCTGAATGTCCCTATTGCCGGTCTTCACTAGTTCAGGAAAGCCGACAGGTGCCTGATATTGCCCGAACAGCAGAAAATGATAGAACGAACAGTGAGACAAAACAGGTCCTGGACCCAGGTGAAGACAAAAGATAATATACCGCCTTCCGGGTTTGCACGGATAACCTTAGGAGGCGGTGGGCAATCATCAAGACAAGTGCCATTCCAGTGCCCGGCATTACTAAGCCATAAAGCCGGCGATAGTTCTCGCCCAGGACTGTTCCCCTTCATACCGCACTACCGCCCGTTCAGGACGTTATTATCTACCGCGATTGCTGCGCGCTATTATCCTTTTGGGATCGTTCACAACAGCACCAAGCCCGCCACCCCGGCAGGCAGCAGCAGTAAACCCATTGGACTGTCACCCCCACAACTCCCGGCCACGACTACGTTTTTTCATCCCCATATCTTGTTTTCCTCTGCGCAGGGCTGTAATGTTATTAAGAGGTGCAGTCATTAGCCGCTCTAGACCACAGGACGCGGTTCTGCAATTACCGCTGTACTGCGGTATTACAGAAGCGGCATACTGCTACCACATATCTTGACTCACCTTCTGGAGAAAAATGTTGATCCGCGCTAGACATTTTTCAACATATTATTTGCTTCTGGTGTGACAAAATGCTTACAGACGTTAATAATCAGGCCGGGAGGACTGGATATGGCCAGAGCCGCTGACCAGAACTCAGGAGCAATAAAAATCAAATTTCCGGGGGAATTCGGTACCGGGATCCCAGATCTTGCGGATGTCATTGACAACCTGGGTGAGCCTTTTCTTGTACTGGATTGGCAAGGACATATTCAGTATTTGAATAAAGCGGCCGTTTCTCTTTTTAATTTTGCCGACCAAGAGGAGTTGACCAAACAAGCGGGTAATGCTTTCCTGCAGCTAAACCCCCTGCTGGCGGAGAATTTCAAGGAGGCCGTGCAAAAGAAATCGCCGATTCACTTTGAGGTCGAGCTGCCGAATGGATGGTATGAAGTTCACTATAACCCAAACAGTAACTGGCTTTCGGTTCACCTGCATGATATCTCCAAAACCAAACAGCTTGAATCCGAACTGCAGCATTGTATAGAACGCTTCGAGGCGTCTGTCGACAACATGCTTGATTCCTTCGTTATTCTCTCTGCGATCCGGGACGAATCAAACCTGATCCAGGACTTCGTTATCGAGTTTCCCAATCGCTTCGCGTGTTCGGTATTGGGGAAAAAACCGGAGGACATCATTGGCAAGACATTACTCGAAGTCTACCCCGGGCATCGCGGTTCCAGGATTTATGCCGACTATATCCGGGTGGTTGAAACCGGACAACCATTAAAACTGGAATCCTATTATTATGAGCAGCCGAACTTTTCCGGGCACTTTGATATACAGGCTATTAAAACGGGCGATGGCCTGGCGGTATCCTGGCGTGATGTAACTCAACGTCATTTGACCGAGGAAGCCCTGCGCTTATCAGAGGAACGATTCTATAAAGCATTCCAACTGAATCCGGCCACCATGTCCATCTCCAGGGTTAGAGATGGATCATATATCAACGTTAACCAGCGATGGCTTGAAACCACCGGCTACACCCATGCCGAGGTGATCGGAAACAATGCAACCAATCTCGGCATCTGGGCTGATGTTGACTTCTGTCGCGTTTTTTCCAAAGCATTTCACGCCGGCGGCAATCTGCGGGGCTTGGATGTCAAGGTACGAACCAAATGGGGCAAGGTTTTGAGCGGGCATCTCTCATCTGAGGTTATCACTATGAATGACGAACCCTGCTGGCTGACGGTATTCCAGGACATGACGGAAAAACGGCTGTTGGAAGAACATCTGGCGCGATTGGACCGGCTTAACCTCATCGGGGAGACTGCCGCCAGCATTGGGCATGAAATCAGAAACCCCTTAACCTCGGTACGTGGTTTTTTACAGTTGATGGCAGAATCCAAGGAAGGCTCCGTCTTCAAGGAATACTTCGATATCATAATTGAGGAACTTGACCGCACTACCTTTATCCTCTCAGAGTTCCTTTTGCTGGCCAAGGATAAGGCCGTAAACCTTCATCCCTATAATCTTAACAGCATAGTCCAGGCGATCTATACTCTCCTGCAGGCAGATGCCAACCGTGCGGAAAAAACCATCGAATTGAATCTGGAACCGGTACCGATCTTGAACCTTGACCAAAAGGAGATCCGGCAGTTGGTATGCAATCTGGCCCGCAACGGACTGGAGGCCATGGAGTCAGGAGGAACACTGGCCATCTCCACCCGATTCGTTAAGGGTTACGTTGTTCTCGCTATTAAGGATACCGGCAAAGGCATTGCTCCGGAGATCCAGGAAAGGCTTGGCACCCCATTTGTCACCAACAAAGATGGCGGAACCGGCTTGGGGTTGGCAGTTTGCTACAGCATTGCTGCACGCCATCATGCCCAATTGTCTTACGAGACCGGTCCCGGGGGAACCACCTTCTTTGTCAAGTTTAAGCCCCCGGAACCCGTATACTTCCCTTCCCTATCCTGATCCTAAAAACGACCCACCAACCCCTTTGGGGTGTTTGATTCAAATCTGAAAATGCCCGGAGCAGGTATTTGGTATATAATAAAACCACCATCGCCAGGGCCATGAGATGTTCCACCGGTGTGGGTTTTCTGGAGGGCCAGCGAGCAACCAAGCGGTGCATAACGTACACAGGGAATGAACAATGTGTTAAACAGATCAAAGCAGTCGTGTGTATTATTACGCCTCACTTTAGCTTCGATCCTCGCAGTGTCTATTATCCTGGGGAGTGCCTCCGGTACCCATGATGTTAATTACAGTAGCAGTCCTGAGGAGGTAATCTTAACCCCGGGTCTATCCTTTGCCGTAGAAACTTATTCAGGTATCAGTTCACGGCTAGAGGGGCTGAGCATCAGGGAAGAATCTTTACTGCGGCAGTCCAGCTATAACTATAAGGTTGTAAGCGGAGACCGGGAAATTGGCCGGATTACCCTGACCTGCCAGGATTTACGCCACGGCGCTTTGCTCTTCTATGTTGAATCCCGGAATCTCACCGCGAATAACCATATGTGCCAGGGACGTTTAACCCTGCTGGGCCCTCATCCCACAGAAGGTAAGACTCTCGTTTATCCTGACGGTAAGCGGGTTGTCGGTCAATCCACCTGGGATTACATCAGCCCCACGCAGTTGATATCGCAACTTCCTCCGGGGATCGCCTTTCTCGACGGAGAAGCAAAGTCAATGGTCTTCGGCCCGGTGGACCAGTTTAGGTACATGGGGAATGGGGTTTATCAGGAAGTGAATACCTTCCCCATTTCAGTCGGGCGGGACCCAGATCGGAGTGAATTCAGCTTCCCTCTTGCCGACACCCGGGAAGGTATAATTCGCTTTTGGGGCATCATACACAATAAACAGCTGGTGGCCTGGGAGGATGAGGCTCTCGTCTCCTCGATTCAACGGGCTGACCTTAACAAGACCCGCAAATTTTGGCTGGATGGGGTCTATGACTTGGTGCCCTCCACCTATCAGCCTACTCATCCCCTGGCTTTCTGGCGCTGTCCGGCTCAGCACGTGGGCAGGTTATTCTTGACCAAAACCAGCCCTTTTACCTATGCGATTGCCGTCAGTTCCATGTACAGTGCCATCAGAACCCAAAACCGCAGTGGTTACTGGCCGACCGAACCTCAATCCGAATGGCTGGCGGAAGAGTACGGTTTTGGCCCCAATTTCTATGACACCCGATTTAATACCGATGTGGCCCAGTACCTCCTGGAGGCTTATCAAGAATATGGCGACGAAACCGCCCTTAATGCGGCTCGGCGTTATGCCGACTTCCTGTGCCGTTTTGCGAATCAGCACGCATACCGGAGCAAAAACGGAGGTTACCTCGTACCTGACTACCAGGCTGCAACCGGAGAGCATCGTACTCATACCTCGCTCAACCATCTGCTGGCAGAAATGAATTTCCTATACTACATGTACCTGGCCACAGATGAAGTGGAATACCGGGATACTGCCGATATGATGCTATTGGCAGTCAAAGATACTTGCGATGAGTGGATCAAGGAAAGCGGAGAACTCTGGTATGCCCGTCTTCCCAACGGTGACTATGGTTATCAGGACTACCCCACCCTGACCCTGAACGACCTGCGGCAGTCACAGGATATCATAACCAGAATCAGCGGTCACCCCGATCCGGATCTGGCCCGGCTTATAAGCTCCAAGGAGGCTTATAATCGGGCGAACGGTATACCGCTCTGGTAAATCTTTCTGCACACCTGGGAGCAGTACAACCCAGAGCAGGCTGCCGATTATCTTGGTTCGTGTGCAGCCGATTTGCTATTTATTTTTACGGAACAGCCTCTTCAGGCCTTTTGGGGGTGGCGGTTCGGAAGTGGAATCTGGTGTTTCCTGCGCTTTTGATGCTTCTGATTCGGAAGCCCGCTGGGCTTTGATTATCAACTGTCTCTGGTCGCGGGCTTTTTCCTTAAGGGCAC
>LFRU01000004.1:8361-9167 GCA_001512495.1 Syntrophothermus sp. DTU052
TTAACCTCGTTGTCCTTATCCTCCATGGTACGATAAATCCATCCCAGCTTCAGGCATAACATGGCGATATCGATGGGCCTGGCTTTGCGGACCGTTGCACTTACCAGGGCCAGCTTAAAACGTTCAACCGCGATATTGGCATCATATAAAGGCGGGTACTCTTTAGGCCGCCATTTACTGCTTATATTATGCTGAATCAATTCTGCTTCTACCCTCGTCAATGGTTGGCTGAAGCTTGATTGGGTGGCGGCATATCCACAATTATTGCAGATCCATATATCGTAGTGCAGTGGGTTGATATCCTGGTAACTTGGCATTGAATCCGTATCCCTGCTCAGCAGCCGCAAAGCCGATCTCCGGATTCTCTTGACAGTCACCTGGGAGTGGCATACCGGACATTCTACTTCAGAGTCAAACAGGTATTTGGCTTCGTTGGTCTTTTCGCTCACAGGTCCGGGTTGTATCTCCTTTTCATCGTCCTCATCCTGGTACAGGGGTTTATCCTCCATATTGTGGAGCCCAAATTCCTCCAGGCCCTCAAACATACCGTGATTGTCTCCCCCTCCCGGCAAGAAACTCCCCCCCCTGTATAAGACATTTTCCGTAAAACTGTCCGGCTAAAATTCCGGGCAGTTTAGGATTAAAGACCTTATGGTAATAGAATACAAAAACCCCGGCATTTGTTGAAGGTAATTATTTCCATGTATTGTCAGCTGCACTCCGGGTCAGTATGCAGCCGTTATCCCGCCGACAGCCAAGAGGAGATGCCGAAATTGAACCCCCGGGACCCGCCAATCCGTCCCGGA
>LFRU01000093.1 GCA_001512495.1 Syntrophothermus sp. DTU052
CCAGTTTCCCAGGCTGGCGGCTATGGTATACCTGCTGGCGGTGAGGTCATGCTGGGACAGGGAAACGGAGCTGTATACCACCACTTCCCAGACACCTGCCGCCGGATTTGACAGCGTGTATTCGAGGAATTCATCGCCGGATGTGACTGGGTAGCCGGCGCCGGCATAACCCGATGCATGGATCAGTCTGCCGGCGGGATCCATAACGTGCATCCTCACCCGACCCTGATACCGACCTGATGCATCCCGGGGGATGGTAACCCTGAGGTTCAACTGCCCGTTCCCTTCCGGCACCTCAAAGAAATACCGCCGGTACATCCCCGCCGCTGCTTCGCCACTCACAGCCGCACCGGAAGTGGCGGTCAATTTATAGGGAACCACCACCGTCTGCAAGACCTCCAGGCGGGTCTCCTCGGACCCGGGGTCACTCCCGGTTATCACACCGCTGTACAGACCCGGCTCAGCAGGCAGTTCATATTCCAAGGCCACACTCCGACTTCCCCGGACGGGCACCTGCAGGTTCGGCTGAGAAAACTTGATCCACGAGCTGGTGCTGCCAAGCTCCAGGTACTGATTAACCGCTCCGGTATTGGCCACCTGCAGGTAGGTCAACCCGGGCAGGTAAGAGCGGGTGTAGAGTCCGCGTTCGCCGTTCCCCTGTCGGGCCTCAAGCGGCAGTGCCGGTCTTTCCTTTAATATCTCCCAGCTCCGCAGCAGGTTGAGGGTGCCATATCCGGCTTCTGCCTGCGAATACCCTGACAGGGGTTCGGCTCCCCGGGAGATCGCCAACCGCACTAGATCCGGGGATACGGGGATTCCTTCCTGACGGGCGGCCTGGATCAGCAGGGCCACCCCGCCCGCTGCGTAAGGAGCGGCAATGCTGGTACCCTCCTCAAGAACGTACTCTCCTCTCCACCGCACATCCGTTGTGGTTGCCGATGCCGGTGCCACCACCAACGGTGCGATACCCCCGGCATAGGGCCCCACCGAACTGAACTGCCACAGGGTGGGCTGCTCCACCGGCCAGCCGTAGTTCAGGCTCCATATCGCCGGAGAGAGGTAGCCTCCGACCGAAATACCCTTCCGGCTGTCAGCCGGACTGGTGATAGAACCCAAACCTGGTCCCAGATTGCCGGCCGATACGCAGAAGGTAATGCCTTTTAATGCAGACATGTCATTAATAAGTGTCTCCAGTTCCTGACGCTCACCGGCAGGCAGTCCTGTATATCCCAAACTCAGGTTAACTACCTGGACTCCCATGTTGGCCGCCAACCTGACGGCTTCCTTAAGCCGGCTCAGGTCATTGCCGCCATAACCGTCAAACACCTTGATAGCCACCAGTTCAGCCCCGGGAGCAGTCCCTTGCACCAAGCCGTTTCCCGCCAGGATCCCGGCCACTTTGGTACCGTGCCCGATGGCATCAAACCCCAGCTTCACATAATTGCCGGCCGGGCTGATGTAGCTGATTACAAAATTAAAGGGCTTCCCTTCTTGTGTTAAGAGCGATGCATACTCGTGCGTCTCCACATAGGCCTTAAGGGGTTTCTCATCATCCACCCGGCCGTTGCCGTTGAGGTCAACTAAGACGGTGTCATACCTCCCGGCAAGGCCGGCATCCAGGGCCACCACCAGAACCTTCCGGCTGCCGGACTGAAGCTTGACCGGCAGCCGGGCCGGATCCAGGTAACCGTAACGAACCTGTCCGCTTCTGGATTTATACACCCCTAAACTGAAACCGTCCTCCGGCAAATCCACCCATCCTGCTTCGACCTCCACCGGACTCAGATCTATCTTTCCCTGGTCGGTAAGATCCACCCAGCCGCTTACTTTCAAGCCGCCACCAGGCGTCTGCCTGAGATCGGGATGTCCGGGATCGATTCCGGTATCAATCACCGCGACTCTAACCCCGCTGCCGTCAACCTTAAGTAGGTCTCGCAAATTGGAGGCCTTTATCTCAGCGTTGTTGAGACTGCTGGACAGGCGCGGGTTTACCGCACGGTTATTCGTTTCTACAGCCATTACTGGATTAAGGTTGTCGACGGCCGCGGAACCTCCGTTTTCCAGTTCCCATAACGTTAGACCGTTCCCTGAGGCATCAGCGGCTGCCGGAGCTTTTCTGGTGGCAAAGATTTTTCGCTGACCTTCATCCGTTTCCAACTGCAGGCAGTATGCCAGATTCCCCTGCCGGTTTAAATCAAAGTAACAGGGAAACGGGAGGCTCAATTGCCCCGCCTTATACAGAGGCTGCAGCAGGAAATTGTCAGCCAGGTTAAAGCTGTAATGCTGTCCGTTTATGGAAAGAGTCGCCCGACGGGTTTTCAGGTCCAGCGAGAGCAGTTGCCCCTGCCCCTGGTACTTTTCTCCCCGGTACTCCAGAATATTCTCCACAATAACGGCCGCTTCTGCCCGGGTGAGATTATTCTGCGGCCGGAAGGTGTTATCCGGAAACCCCCTCATTATCCCGGATTCACAGACCGCCGAGACCCCGTCAGCGGCCCATGAGGGAATCCGTTGCGCGTCAGCAAAGCGCAGCTCATCAGCAACGGTAAGCCCCAGAGCCTGGGATACCATTACCGCCGTCTCGGCTCGAGTGATGCTGCGGTTCGGGTAACACCGGCCGCGGCTGTCAGGCACCATGATCTGCAGCTCAAAACAGAGTTCCAGATTTCCCTTGGCCCAGAATCCGGGATTGACGTCACGAAATGAACTGCTCCCGTCCTGCAGCGAACGCGTCTCCTCCTGCAAGCCCAGCCCATTGGTCAACAGGGTGGCAAACTCCGCCCGGGTGACCGGCGCATCGGGAGCGTAAATCTCGGCAGATTTTCCATGGACAATATCGCGAGCGGCAAGATGATGTATGGTATTGCCCGCCCAGTGGCCCTGCGTATCAAAGAATGCCAGAGCCGGCAGCGGGTATGAAATTATCAGAACCATGACCAGCATAATTGCCGGCATTCTTTTTTTCATGAACCCTCTCCCCCATTAACTGTATGGGAATATTTACATCCACTACTACGTCCCAGTCCCGCCATTTCTTGCAGTGGAGGGAACAAAAATCCCATATCCGGCAGCCGCCCCGCGGGTTTTCAACACCAAACCAGGAGAGGCCACCGCGGTTTAACCAAAAAAAGCGGTACCCACGGACAGAGGATACCGCCTGCCTCCAAAATCCAGCCTACCGCGCGATCCCATCGAATAGTATCTCCGTCATCGCTTCAGCTACCTGCGATGGTTCGCCACAAGCTCCTTCCACCATCAGGGGAAGGGTAACTCCCCGCATCATCCCTACCAGCAGGTTGGCTCCCAGTTCCGGATCCATACCCTTCAGCTCGCCCCGGTCAATCCCCTTTTGAAATACCGATATCAAGCGCTCAATACTCCTCTTGCGCATATCATACATCCATCCCAGGATCTCCATATCCATGCCGCCCAGGTCTCCGAAATCGGTGGGCATATGCTGCCGGTTTTCCAGCATGTACCGCAGGTGCATCTCCAACAGATGCCTGATCCACTCCTTCGCTGTCATCTCCGGAGTTTCCTCCACCATTACATACTCCGTATAACGGTTGAGGATGAGCTTAAACATCTCCTTGTACAGTTCCTCTTTGCTGGCAAAATACTCGTAAACGGTGCCCTTGCCCACCCCGGCCAGTTCAGCAATTTCTTCTATCTTGGACAGGTAATAGCCTTTGCGGGCAAAAACCGACTGTGCCGCCTCCAGGATGCGCTCCCTTTTGCCCCGTTCCTGCTGCATTCCGGCCTACACCTCCAGTTCCGATCCTGCCGTTCTCCGATGGGCTAAGCGGTCTCTAAACCGAATACCCCAGTCATCAAAGATGGTGTAGACCACCGGGACCAGCACCAGAGTAATAATGGTCGATACCAGCAAGCCCCCGATAACAACCGTCGCCAGGGGAGCGGTCATCTCGCCGCCTTCACCCAATCCCAGGGAGAGGGGAAACATGGCCAGAATAGTTGCCAGGGCCGTCATCAGCACCGGACGCAGCCTGACTGCGCCACCCTGGGCCACCGCCTGGTTGCGCTCCATGCCGCGCTCGCGCAGCTTCTGAATATAGTCGACCAGGACTATGGCGTTGGAAACGGCGATCCCTACCAGCATTATCAGACCGATGAAGGAAACCACATTCAGGGTGCGGCCGGTGAGAGCCAATGACGCCACGACCCCGATAAAACAGGTCGGAACCGAAAACATGATGACAAAAGGTACGAAGAATGACTCATACTGGATGGCCATCACCGCGTAAACCAGCACAATCGCCAGGAGCAGAACCAGGGCTAAATTGCGGAAGCTTTCTACCATCTCCTGGTTCTCGCCGACATACTCTATGGTATACCCGGAGGGAAGCGGGAAGGAACTAAGCCTTTCCTGGATGTCCGCTATGACACTCGCCAGGTCGCGTCCTGAAAGCTTCGCCGTCACCTGGGCCACGCGCACCTGGTCGATCCGGGTTATCGCCATGGGCCCCGAATCAACCGTAATTCTTGCCAGCTGCCCTAAAGGCACCTGTCCACCAGTGCCGGTAGTTATCATTATGGCCCCGAGATCATCCAGGTGTTCCCGGGCTCCCAACTCATAGCGGATCCGGACATCGACCTCATCCCCCTCCACGCGGTAACGGGTGGCAACCATTCCCTGCACCGCACTCTGCAGGCTGGTCGCCACCTGTCCCGGAGTAAGCCCGTAAGCGGCGGCTTTGATACGATCCACCTCGATCTGCACCTCGGGAGTCCCTTCGATAAGCGACGACTCCACCTCCTGGGTTCCCGGGACCTCCCGTACTACCTCGGCCACCTCATTCGACAGGCGCCACAGTTCCTCCAGATCCTCACCTGCAATCTTGATCGCCACCGGGGCACTGCTCTGCATACCGTAAGTCATGGGATCGTACTCCGATACCGTGATCTTGGCTCCAGGAATTGCGGCAACCTTCTTCTGAATCTCCTCCCCGATCTCGGCAGTAGAACGGTTCCGCTCACTGCGTTCGGTCAGCATTACCATGATCGTGGAGCTGTCCGGCCCGGATGCCATCGACATCATCTGCCCGGTCGAGCCGATGCTGGTAAAAACGGTCTTAACCTCGGGAGACTCTTTGATGCACTCCTCGACCTCCTGTACTACCCGGTCCGTTTCCTCCAAAACCGCGCCTTTATCCATCTCTACCATGACTGACAGCTGCCCGGCATCTGAACGCGGCAGGAATTCGGCTCCCACTATGGGCACCAGGGCCAAGCTGGCGACCATCAGTGCCGTAACTGAACCGATCACCATCCTCCGATGGGTCAAACACCATTCAATAATCGTGCGGTACCTTTCGCCCAACCCATCGATAAAGGCGGCGAAGCGATAGCCCAGGCGTCTTATTCCCCGGCCTTCCTCCTTGACCTCGCGCACTATTTGCCCTGTCATCATGCGGGAGGAAAGAAGTGGAACTATGGTCAGGGCCACCACCAGGGAACTGAGGATGGCGAATGAAACCGCCAGAGCCAAGGGTTTGAACAGTATGGAGGCAATGCCCTCACTCACAAAGAAAATGGGTAAAAATACGGCAACGGTGGTAAAGGTGGCCGCCATGACCGCATCGCCCACCTCACTGGCCCCGTTAACCGCAGCCTCGATAGGCGACTCCCCCGCCACCCGGTGACGAAAGATGTTTTCCAAAACCACGATAGAATCGTCAACTATCCTTCCTATCCCTAGAGCGATTCCGCCCAGGGTAATAAGGTTGATGGTCATGTCGAAGAAGTACATGAACATAAAGGTAGCTACAATCGACAGGGGAATCGAAGTAGCAATAACCAGAGTGCTGGGCACACTGCGCAGGAACAGGAATAGGATCAGGATGGCCAAGATGGCACCCTCCAGCATATGAACCTTAATGGTGTCGACGGTATCGTTGATAAACTCCGCCTGATCAAAGACAGAGGCAACCTCCATGTTGCCTGGGAGTTCCTGCCGCAGACGTTCCAACTCGGCATTGACATCCGCAGACACCTTGACGGTATTGGCATCTGACTGTTTCATGATATGGATCCCCATGCTGGGTTTCGCATTCATGCGGGTCTTCTGATCCACATCCTTGTAGCCATCAGTTATAGCGGCTACATCACTTAGCTTTATGGTCTCTCCGGTGGGCGTAAAGACGGTCACATTGCGGATGTCGTCCACGCTCTCAAACTGCTGCAGGGCGCGTACATAATACTGGCGGTCCCCGCTCCTGACAACTCCCCCGGTCAGGTTGAAGTTATCGGCCATCAGAACTGCGGCCAGTTGGGATATGGAAAGACCGTAGTTCTGGAGCTTGGCCGGGTCGACATCCACCCTGACCTCACGGGTATAGCCCCCGGTCAGGGTCACGGAAGCAACGCCGGGGATGCGCTCCAGGGCCGGCTTGATCTCATCCTCCGCCAGCGACTGCAGCTGTTCCAGGTCCTCCCCGCCGGTGAGTGCAATCTGCATTACCGGCATCATGGAAGGGTCCATCTTAACTACCATCGGTTTTTCCGCATCCTGCGGCAGGTACCCTTCAATCAGGGCGATCTTTTCGCGCATGTCCAGAGCAGCGAAGTCCATGTCGGTCCCCCAGTTGAACTGGACAATAACCGCCGACATGCCGGCCAGTGAATAGGAGCTGACCTCCTTCACGTTGGCCACCGTCCCCAGAACGCTCTCCAAGGGCTGCGAGATCTGGGACTCCACTTCTTCGGGCCCGGCACCGGCATAGTTGGTAATAACCGCCCCCACCGGGAACTTCATTTCCGGATAGAGGTCCACCGCCAAGCGGGTAAAACTAACATAACCGAGAATCAGCAGGACCCCTACCAGGATGGTTATCATAACCGGCCTTTTGACCGAAACATTGACTAACCTCATTAGACCGTGCCTCCTGCCACCCTGACCTCGTCGGTATCATGGAGCAGGGTCTGTCCTTTGACTACCACCTGGTCTCCGACCTTCAGCCCCTTTATAACCTCCACTCTTTCACGGTTTTGAATCCCCACCTCAATGGTGGTCTCATGGACTATTGACTCCTCATCCACCGTAAAGACCACATGCCGGGCGCCCTTCTGCACCACCGCATTCCTGGGGATGGTCAGCACCCCGTCCTTCCCCTGGGTGCCGATCTGAACCTCGGCGGTCATCCCCGACTTCAAAAGGTTATCCGGGTTATCGAGGGTCACTTCGACGGGGAAAGTCTTGAACTGGGGATGGGCTACCGCCGCCACGGATGTAACCCGGCCGGTAAATTCCTGTTCGGAGATGCTCCTTACCCTTACCTTGACCGGGTCATTAACTTTTACGAAACTGATATCTCCTTCAGTTACATTCAACTTAACCGCCAGCTTTCCCGTGCTGCTGACTACTGCCACCGGGGCCTGGGGACTCGCCATATTGCCTTCGGTTATCTGGATGAGTCCAACCACCCCGTTTATGGGAGAGGTAATCTGACAGTTGCTGAGAAGGTTCCGGGCCCCCTGCACTCCGGCCTGGGCCTGCTCCAGAGCTGACCCCGCCTGTACCAGCCCCAGTTCGGCCTGCTCCAACTGCTGGTCGGATACGGCACCCTCCCGATGCAGCATGCGGATACGCTCCACATTAGCGCGGGCGTTCTCATAGGCCGACTCCGCCTGGGTAAGAGTGGCCTCGGCTACGGCCAACTGGGTATCGTAATCCGAGGTATCCAGACTGATTATGACCTGCCCCTTCGCCACCCGGTCACCCTCCTGCAGGTGAATAGCCACCACCCGGGCCGCAACCTTGGGGTAGAGCATCACTTCATCCGCACCCTTGAGGGTCCCCGAATAAGTAACCTCTTTGCGTATGCTCTCCTGCGTTACCGCCGCGGTCTCCACCGTCAGACGGTTATCCACTTCCTGTTCGGCCTCCTCTTTGCCGCAGCCGCCGAGGCACAATAAGGCCATAATCAGTA
>LFRU01000064.1:0-3321 GCA_001512495.1 Syntrophothermus sp. DTU052
CGGAGCACCGGGGACCCGTGGCAGGCCTACCTGGCTATGCGCCGGATTAACCCCTCCCCATATATGTTCTACTTGAAGATGGCGGGATTGACTCTGGCCGGAGCTTCACCTGAGATGCAGGTCAAGGTCGATGGCGATCGTATTCACCTGCGGCCTATTGCCGGCACTCGTAAGGTTACAGGCGATCCGGTCGAGGATGAAATACTGCGCCGGGAGTTGTTAAACGATGAGAAGGAGAGGGCCGAACACCTTATGCTGGTTGACCTGGGGCGGAATGACGTAGGGCGGGTGAGCCGTCCGGGTTCGGTGAAAGTGCGTGAATTCATGGTGATTGAGTGTTACTCGCATGTGGTGCATCTGGTTTCCTCTGTCGAAGGCAGACTGCGTCCGGGCTTGGATGCCCTGGACGCTTTTACGGCCTGCTTCCCGGCGGGGACTCTAACCGGAGCTCCCAAACGCAAAGCCATGGAAATCATCGACCGGCTGGAGCCTAGGACCCGCGGTCCTTACGGCGGTGCAGTCGGGTATCTGGATTTCAACGGGAATCTTGATTCCTGCATCACCATTAGAACCATTATCCATAACGGTGAAACCTTTTGCCTGCAAACCGGCGCCGGCATCGTGGCCGATTCGATACCGGAGTTGGAAGATCAAGAGACCCTGAACAAGGCCCGGGTGTTGATGCTGGCGGTGATGGAAGCTGAGGAGGTTCAACGGAATGATTCTAATGATAGATAATTACGACTCGTTCACCTATAACCTGGTGCAGTACCTGGAGGAACTGGGTCGAGAGGTGGCGATTGCGGCCAATGACGAGATAACCCTGGACAGTATTGACGGGCTTAAACCAGATGCGATTGTGATATCCCCCGGGCCTTCAAGTCCCGACGAGGCCGGTATCTGCCTGGAAGCGGTGCGCTGTTTCCATAACCGTTATCCTATTCTGGGAGTCTGTTTGGGACATCAGGTTATAGCCCAGGCCTTCGGGGCCAGAGTGGTGGTTAACAACGTGACCGTGCACGGTAAAGTTTCGATGATACTTCATGATGGTTCTTCCATTTATCGGAGTATCCCGAATCCTTTCCCGGCGGCCCGTTACCATTCCCTGGTGGTAAAGGAAGACAGTCTTCCCGCTGCCCTGGTGGTCACCGCCCGGAGTGAGGGAGGCGAAATAATGGGGATTCGCCACCGGTATTATCCGGTGGAGGGCGTGCAGTTTCATCCGGAATCAATTATGACTCCGCACGGAAAGCAGATTTTGGCAAGCTTTCTGCAACTGGCGGATTCACACAGGAAGGTAAAAAATCTTGAGACGAGTTGAGAGGAGTGGAGAGGATGTTTGACATGTACTTGAAACAGGTGGTTAACGGGGAACACTTGAGCAGTGAGGATGCGTACTGCGCCGCCAATATGCTGTTGCACGACGACATAAGTGAGATTAAGGCGGCCGCATTCCTGACCGCGTTAAGGACCCGGAGGGAGAACGAGAACGAGTTGCTGGGGTTCATCCAGGCCCTAAAGGAACAGAGCATCAAGATGGAGTGCGACCGGGAACTGATGGATACCTGTGGCACCGGCGGGGATGGACACCGTACTTTTAATATTTCCACAGCGACCGCCATCGTGCTGGCAGCCTGCGGGGTATCAGTGGTAAAACACGGCAACCGTGGGGCATCGGGCCCGGTGGGCAGCAGCGATGTCCTGGAGGCTCTGGGGGTGAGGGTAGAGCTCACGCCCGATGAGGCTCAACGCCTGCTGGACAGGACAGGGTTCACCTTCCTTTTTGCTCCCCACTATCATCCGGTTCTGAGAAAGATGTTAGCGGTAAGAAAAGGCCTGGGTATACCTACTTTATTCAACTTCCTGGGGCCGTTGCTTAACCCGTACCAATTGACCTACCAGCTGTTGGGGGTAAGCGATAAAGGGATCCAGGAGACTATAGCGCAAACCCTTAAAGGCCTGGGAAGGAAACACGCCCTGGTGGTCCGGGGGGACAACGGCATGGATGAAATCAGCCCGGAGGGTCCAAGCCTGGCATATGAGGTAAGTTATGAACATTTAAGCTGTTACCGGATCGATCCCGAGGAGTTGGGAATGGCTTCAATACCGATAAGCCAAATCCAGGGCGGTGATGCTGCCGCCAATGCCGCCATGATTCTCCGGGTGTTAAGAGGAGAGCCCGGCCCATGCCGGGAAGTGGTTTTGCTCAATACCGGATACGCACTGGTTGTGGCCGGAAAGGCGGGCGATGCCCGCGAAGGCATGGCACTGGCCGCGGAAACCATCGATTCGGGAAGGGCTTTAAACACCCTGCGCAACCTCGTCAGCTACAGCCGGGACGGGGTGCTGGTATGTTAACGCGCATACTGGAAGAAAAGCGTCAAGAGGTCAGGGTGCTACAACGCACCTACGCAATTCAGGAGTCTGGCGACTGCGAGATCAGGCCCTTGGCGGCGGCACTTACCGCAACGAAACCGGAACTTGCAGTGATTGCGGAAATAAAGAGGGCCTCGCCGTCAAAAGGCGTTCTGTCCCATAACTGGGACCCGCTGTACCTGGCCCGGATTTATTCGACCAACGGGGCCTCTGCGATATCAGTATTGACGGATCGGCGCTTCTTCCAGGGAGATCCCTCTTATCTGCAGTTAATCAAGCCTAAGGTTGAGCTTCCACTTTTACGAAAGGATTTCATTATTGACGGGATTCAGGTTTACCAGTCACGTGAACTGGGGGCGGATGCGGTTCTCCTGATTGTCGCTATACTCGATTACCCTTTGCTGCTGCACCTGGTGGAGTTGACAATCGCTCTTGGTATGCAACCCCTGGTGGAGGTGCATAATCGGCGGGAACTGAAGGCAGCCCTGGATACACCGACTCCAATAATCGGAGTAAACAACCGCAATCTTCAGGATTTCTCCGTTTCATTGGATACCAGCCTGGAATTGGCGGGGATGATACCGGCTCATATCACCAAAATCAGTGAAAGCGGGATCAAGGATCGGACCGATATTGAACTGCTGCGGGAGGCTTCCTATGATGCGGTACTGGTGGGTGAGGCCCTGGTAACCGCTAGTAATACCGCAGAGAAACTGAGTGAGCTGGCGGAGCGGGTGAGTACGAGATGACATGGGTAAAAATCTGCGGTGTTCGGACTCTGGAAGAGGCAAGAGCAGTCCAGCATGCCGGTGCCGCAGCATACGGCCAGGTGTTCGCTCAATCACCCCGGAGGATAAGCCCGGATGATGCCGCTCGGATTAACCGCTCCATCAGAGGGGGAATCTTGAAGGTTGGAGTGTTCGTCGATGAAGACCTGGAAACGGT
>LFRU01000064.1:3408-5897 GCA_001512495.1 Syntrophothermus sp. DTU052
CTGCTGGATGCCTACTCCCCGGAGAGAAGGGGAGGGACCGGGAGGGCAATTGCTCCGGACCTGCTCAAGAGCCTCGGGAGCTTTGACAATATCATTCTGGCCGGAGGGCTTACACCGGACAATGTTGGCGAAGCCATCCGCCGGTACCGGCCTATGGGGGTGGATGTTTCGAGCGGGGTTGAGTATCCCCACGGGGGCAAGAATCCGCAAGCAATAAACAGGTTTATGCAGGAGGTAAAGAACAGCAAGACGTGCTGAATCGTGAAATCGGAAATGGTGGGTAGAAAACGAGGACCAGGTGTATTCGACCGCATGGTCCTCGTTTCATTGTATAATGTGAGCAATACCGTCCTAATGTTGATAGGCGCCAGTTTACGATACCCAGCCTGAAGCCGGGCCCCAACAGTATGAAACCACCTGCAGGATATGAAGGATCAGGCAGCTGCTCAGGGCCGATTATCAAAGGTTATGGCAAAGC
Source organism: Syntrophothermus sp. DTU052 (assembly GCA_001512495.1). GTDB lineage: Bacteria > Bacillota > Syntrophomonadia > Syntrophomonadales > DTU052 > DTU052. The sequence goes on from LFRU01000064.1 coordinate 3,887, forward strand.
GCGAATGATGCTTTACCCTCCAGTTACTCCAGGTCCTCCTCCTGGGCTTTCCTGAACCCCTTAATTGCTTTACCCATTGACTCGGCCAGCTGCGGAAGCTTGCCCGGACCAAAGATGATGAGCACAATAGCCAGTATGAGCACCAATTCCCAGGGACCAAGACTGCCAATCAGACCAAACATGAGTTTCCCCCCTTTTCCCTCTGGAGTGCGGCGATACTGCTTTAATATAATAATATACTACCAATTATGACACCGCTATGGTTGCCGGTTACTTTATCCGGCAGGACTGCGATGGCTGCAGTTAAGCTTTATCCGAACCGGCGACCTGCTGATTACGAATCAACTTCCAGGTTGCGATAGTTGAAGTTAAGCCTTATCCTCCAGTTGTTCGGGTTCTTCCTCCTGGGCTTTCCTAAACCCCCTGATTGCTTTGCCCATTGACTCGGCCAGCTGCGGGAGCTTGCCCGGACCAAAGATGATAAGCACAATAGCCATTATAAGCACCAATTCCCAGGGACCGAGACTTCCAATCAAACCAAACACACGACATTCCTCCCTTACTGTTCTGATAAGGTAGCCGGTTTTCGACCAACATCCGTCACAGGTAGTTTAACACTGTGGGGACCGTCACCGCTTTTTCATTAATGATTGTCCCATAGCCATTCATGCTTGTGTATTTATGGAAATAGCTGCAGCAGTAGGGGCACGGCCTCAAGCGTAGCTGTGCAATCCCGGCAGCAAATAATTGACTCCGAAAAATGTGAACATCACCAGCAGAAAACCTGCGATCACCATCCAACGGGCATGGTTGCCGCGCCATTCCCGACTGCGGTAAAGATGGAGGTAGACCGCGTAAATAAGCCAGGTTATCAAAGCCCAGGTTTCCTTTGGATCCCAGGACCAGTATCGTCCCCAGGCCTGTTCCGCCCAAATGGCTCCCAGGACAATAGACAAGGAGAGCAGGGCAAAACCGCATTTTACCAGCAGGTTGGTGTAGTCTTCTTTTATCCCCTGACCCACCGGGAAGAACTGTATTACTGCCAAACCGGCGGCCAAAGTGAAGGAAGAATAAGCTATGGCGGCGGTAATAACGTGGACGGTCAGCCAGGGGCTTTTTAACGCCGGCATCAGAGGAGATACGGAATCAAATCTGCCGTCCATCAATATGATCAGCACGAATACCATTAAAGCTGAAATCAGCATCACTACACCACCGGCAGCTTTTATATGGTAGCGCCAGGACAGTGTCAAGTACATCAGGACCGTAATCCAGGTGAAAGTCAAAAGGAACTCCAACCCATTGGTAAGGGGAAGCATTCCCGTTAACACGGTTCTCATAACCAGGAGTACGAAGTGAAGAACACACCCCGCTACTGCCAACACCAGTGCGTATTTGGACAAGAAAGATTTGCTTTTCCGGTTACCGACCAGGTAGAGTGTTCCCGCCAGCAGGTAAGTGAAAAGCACACCATATATGATGACCGTCATTATAATTCCCATCATCTCCACTCCCAACTAAGCAACACTTATTGTTGAAGCTCACTTTTTGGGGTTTTTTTACCCGGAGTCGTCAGTAATGCCAGGCACACTCCCAGCATCAACGTAATTCCGCCGGTCAATACCAGGGGCAGACCCGGATCGTGTTTGACCTCCAGGACCGTGTACGGTTCAACCCCGGTGAACGCTATATTGATGTTATCGTCAATCGATACAAGTTCGTTAAACCTGGCGGTTCCAACGCCCAGGAACTTATCGCCTTCATAAACCGAAAAGATTACACGGGGATTGTCAGGGCGCAGTGTGAGCGTCTTCATGCCGTATGCCGGGTCGAAATTGGGTATATATTTATAGATTTTAACCTTCCGTTCCGTACCTCCCGGTTGCAGCCAGGTTCCTTCCAGGAAGCTGTCGGACTTTTCTTCTCCATTCTCTGCGACATATTCGGCAGTTATCATGTAACCAAAGCTGTATTGATAGGCTTTAACCCCCATGTAGTTCAGAGGGTGGTT
>LFRU01000064.1:5987-8455 GCA_001512495.1 Syntrophothermus sp. DTU052
TGTTCACCGGCCGACAGGTGAATTCGCTCATTCTGACCGTAAACTGAATACATGAGGCCGCCGATCAGTATAAGCACTATCCCCAGATGCAGCAACAGGATTCCCAGGTTACGATACCAGGCTTTACTGGTCGGAGCGGCAAGCAGTAATCGAACAGTCAGTCTGATACGGTTGCTTGTGCAGAGAAACATATTCAACAACAAAAGGAACAGAAGGAGTTTAAAAACCGGGGTCTGATAGAAGGTCCGGGGGAGAAGAGCGCTCCCGATTGCCGAAGCTACTCCTATTAAAACGAGCACGATCAGTCCGGTTTTCATAGAGGATATGAATTTGTATATTCTCCTTACGTACTCCATGAACCTGACCCTTCTCTATTGATTTCGACGACCCTATTGTAATTGAAATAAGACAGTTTGACATTGGATTTGTTATACAGACTTAGTAATATTTATTATTACGGGTAAGTTTGTTATGATGAATGTTCAAAAGAATTAAGGGAGCAAATAATACCCCCTTAAAACTGCTCATTCTGTTCTTACAGATCGTTTACCAGGCTGTAGTCCAGGCCTCTTTATCCAGATCCAGATCGTCAATCCAGCTAAAGATATGACATTCAGAACAAAAGACATAGGAAGGTTCATGCATATTATGGCAGACATTGCACTCCTGCGTACCGTGGTGAGAATCATGAGGATTAGACTCTTCAAAATCGGTGGCAGCTTTTATTTCTTCCCAGCTGGAGCCTTCCCCGTCTTCAGAATGGCATTCCAGGCAGAAATCCCGGTTCTTTTCGGGACCACCCTCTAAAGGCAGTTCATAATTCCCGATTATAAAGTTCAAACCTTCCATCGCTTTTTCAGGGATGCTTCTCTCATGGCATTCCTGACAGGTTATGTTTTCCTCAGCGTGTTTATGATCCAGCAGGGGACTGTCATTCCATGACAAATAATATGGTTCGACTATATGGCAACTGGCGCAGAAGGACGGATTCTCACTGGCTTTGAGCAACCCGGCAGCAACCCCGGTGCCAATAATTACGGCGGCGACCAGTACGATAAGAATAGTACGCTTGTTGAGAAACCTTTCGCGAAAACTTTTTCCTTCCATTGGAAACCTCCCGATTCTATGTTTACAGCCTTCATGTATAAGCGGATCTGCACGCACTTTCCAGCGATTTATACATTAATTCTACAATAATAAAGTTGTCTTGCCATTGTAATCACCTACAGTGTTTTTGTTGAAGTCTCGTAATTGCCTCCAATAGTCAAAGAAGCGTAATTGGGCTCAGCGGCCGCCCTAACGATAGGCTCCTGTTGTTGACTGTTATTTGGAACCATTCATTGATGGACGATAACCTGGAGCCGGCGGTCCCGGCAGCTATTTATGCCGGATTTCTCAAATCGCCGCTCCTCGGATTGGATTATCATACAGTGTTTTGCTTAAAGGTTCGTAATTCCTTACGATGTATGTTAATTCCATGCGTGCTACACTGATCAAAAAGGCTGCACCAGTATAAACGCATGGACTTATCAGTATTCAGCCTTGCTGAGGACGGTAATGGTAATAAAGAAGGGAAGGAGTGTATGTGATGAGTAGTGAAGAAAAACAGGAAAAAGGCTTTACTCGAAGGACATTTATTAAAGGTGCCGCACTTGGAACCGTCGGAATCGCCACCGCTGGAATTCTTGCTGGATGTGGAGACGATCAGACTGGGGCCCCGGGATCCGAGACGGGTGCGGGTGAAAGCGTTCCCAGTTTCCTAAAACCTCCCCCACCTATACCGGATTCTCAAATTACCGAGACGGTAACCGCTGACGTCATCGTCGTTGGCGGGGGAATGGCGGGGTTAAGTGCCGCCATGTCTGCAGCCGAGGAAGGTGCTAAGGTAATACTGCTGGAAAAAACTGAACAGGTAAACTTCCGCGGTAATGACTACGGAGCCATAGACAGCAAAATGCAGTTAAAGATTAATAACCGCGTTAACAAAATGGCGGCTGTGCAGGAAATCATGCGCTACAATGCGTACAAGGGCAATCAGAAAGTGGTGGCCCTATGGGCGGAAAACAGCGGCAAGGTTGCGGACTGGATCATGGACAAGGCCGAGAAATATGGCTGTAAGCCCAAACCGGTACCTATTGATGAAACCATGACTCCCGGAACTACGGTACCCGGTTTTGCCACCTTGAGTTTCAGGATGGATCCCAGTGATGTGGCTCTTAATGATGCTCCCAAGGGTACCGATCCCTGGACGGCCTCTATGCGCTATGCTTTAAAGCAAGGCTGTGTTGATGCCGGTGTAGATATTCGTTACAAGACTCCGGCAGTTCAACTGGTGCGGGAAAACAATAACCAGGGCCGGGTTACTGCGGTGATAGCAGGAGAAGAAGGAGCTTACAAGAAATTTGTTGGCACCAAAGGGATTATAATGTGCTCCGGGGATTATAATGCCGACAAGGAAATGCGCGAGT
>LFRU01000064.1:8599-19013 GCA_001512495.1 Syntrophothermus sp. DTU052
GAAGAACTGCCCTATTCCTATCTCTGTAATTCACAGCGCCAGCAGCCGGGTAACATCCGGTGGACTGTATGGGATGCCAAGTGGCCGGAGGAAGCGCCGTCTTTCAAGGTAGTGGCCTGTAAAGACATGAGAACCAACTTCCACAACCCGGAGAATGTTAAGCAGTATATCGAAAAAGGCTATATCAGGAGCGCCCAAACCCTCGAAGAACTGGCTGCAAAGATGGAAGTCCCCAAAGACAACTTCCTGGCGACTGTACAGCGCTACAACGAATTAGCCAGGAAAGGCGTGGATGAAGATTTCGGAAAGCGGGCGGCCTGTTTGACTACCATTGAAAAACCGCTCTTCTATGCAGCTCCACTGGGTACCGCTCTATTGGTAACCCTGGGCGGTTTGAAGATTAATGAGAACCTGCAGGTACTGGATGAAGAACAAAAAGTAATCCCAGGACTGTATGCGGCCGGAAACGCATCCGGTTCATATTATGCCAACGACTACTGCGTCAACCTGCCCGGCAACAGCCATGGCCGCGCCTTTACCTTCGGTTACCTGGCCGGGAAAAACGTAGTAAAACTCAGTTAATAAAATTCTTAACTGAATACCTTTACACCGATGTTATTAAGGCGGGCCTATCGTGGCCCGCCTTAATTTTTCAGCAGATTATAGCCCTTGATTTTGCGGTAGAGTGTGGAACGGCTCATGCCAAGCAGGGCCGCAGCTTCGGTGATATTGTGATTGGTCTGCTCCAGGGCTTGGAATATCATTATTCGTTCTATCTCTTTAAGGGAGAGATTTGAACCAGGGTCCGACTCAGAATCTTTATTCGCCAGTGATGTCAGATCGACACCGGAGGCAATTTCTTCAGGCAGATCCCGGGGTTGAATTACTCCATCTTCGCAGAAGTTGATGGCATATAGCATAGCATTTTCCAGTTCTCTTACATTACCCGGCCAATGGTAGTTTAATAAACACAGTGTTGCCTGATCACTTAGGTTAGGCGGGAAGAAACCCTGTTTATTGGCAATGCTGCTGATAAAAGATTGAGCCAGTTCAACAATGTCAGAAGCACGTTCCCGCAGAGGGGGTATATCGATTTTCAAGACTTTGAGGCGGTAGTACAAATCCGAGCGGAATTGGCCTCTTTCAACCAGTTCATGCAGGTTCTGGTTGGTGGCGGCTATCAATCGGAAGTTCACCGGAATATAGCGGGTTCCACCCAGACGCATTATCTTTCTCTCCTCCAGAGCGCGGAGCAGCACGGGTTGAAGCTGTAATGGCATATCGGCAATCTCGTCTAGAAACAGGGTTCCGCCATTGGCTAACTCGAGTTTGCCTGCACGCCCCTGGCGTTCCGCTCCGGTGAAGGCGCCTCCCTCATACCCGAATAATTCGCTTTCAATTAGATTTTCAGGTATGGCGGCGCAGTTCACTGCTACGAAAGGACCATCAGTGCAGTTGTAACTATGTATAGCCTGAGCAAACATTTCTTTTCCGGTACCGCTTTCTCCCTGGAGCAAGATGTTGGCATCTGATCTGGCGAATTTACGGGCTATTTCGATGGTCTTTCGCATTCCGGGAGAGCTTCCTTTTATGTCGTCGAAGCTGAATCTGGTTTCCGGGGATTTCCGGTTGCTCTTTGCCGCTATTGGCCGGTCAAAACGTTCCATCTTCTTCACCGTGATTATACAGCCAAAGTTATTCCCGGCATGGTCATTGAGAGGCTGGACCGACCTGATCAGCAGCTTTTGGTTAAGATGTTCAATTATAATTCCAGCGTCACTTACGGCTTGGCCTGATTCAATTACCGAGTTGATTAAAGGCTGCTCGCCGAGAAGCCTTTCGATGCGGTTCCCGGTTATGTTCTGCGTGAGGTGGTGAAACATCTGTTGAGCGGCCAGGTTGGCTTTGGTAATAACCCTGTTTTTATTCAGAACGATAAGGGCTTCGTCTGTGGCTTGCAGTGTCAGGTTAAAGAGTTCATTCTCCAGAGCCAGTTGAAACTGATTTTGAATCGCCCAGGCCATGGAAACAACCAAACCCAATGACTGAGCACTCTGTTTGCTGAAGGTCGACGTGACCACTGATAAAGAACCGGCCAAATTATAGTTGACATCCAAAATAGGGGCCGATGAGCAGGATATCTCTTCGTATTTTTCAAAATAGTGCTCAGGCCCGCATATCTGCATGGGGGTACCCTGAACCAGGCTTATACAGTGAGCGCAGGTGCCAACTGTGGATTCGTTCCAAACGGACCCCGGCACCAGGTTAAAACGCTCATTCTGCCTTCTAAGTGAATCATTACCTTCGATTACCCTGAGCATTGCGCCTTCTTCGTCCGAGAGCAGAATGATGGCGTCAGTCAGCATGGCTTCCATCTGACAGATATACGGATCCGCCGCCTTAAGTAGGAGATCCTTTTTTTGCTGTCGTTCCTGAAAAGCGTATTTGTCCAATACCGGTCCATAATTATAAAAATAGGGGTCCATCCCATTGTTGTAAGATCTCAACCAGGAATTGATTACGTCGGTCCTGACTAAATCGGCATTGTGTGCGTCAAGACGCTGGTTGACAAGAGCGGCCTTATGTTGGCGGATTCTTTCCATGAGGATGCGATCATTTTCACCTATGGGCTGCGTATCTGAACGGTTTTTGGTCATGGGGCTGAGCAGGTTTTCGACAAGTTTCAACTTGAACACCTCTCTTGCACTTAATGACGGTACAAGCTCTCTCAGCAGATACAACAACCTGACATTCTTATTTTAACACAAATTATTAATATAAATTATGGCTTTATGAATCAATTTGAGACAATTCCGTTTTATGTAATAGGCATACAACGCGTAATATCGATTTGCACTGCGTTTTCGGCAGTTGGCACATATTTTGCAATTACTAATGGTAAGCGATTGGTACAGCACCACTACGGTATAAGAGGTGAGGCCGTTATGTCGATGATGGTACTTAACCCTGTGTATCATTTAGTTGACGGAGTGCTTGATGAGGGTCTATCGTTTATTGCAAAATATGTCGAAGACAAGCTTCAGAGCCGAATAATAATTGCTGACTACGATGGACACATACATTATCCACTGGAGGCAAAACATTCGGGTGAGGTTGATGATGTATTTATTACCATTCCCTCACAAATTGCAGGAAGGGAATATTACTACCAGCGGGATAATGGCTGCCTTTATTATCGTGTACGCTACAATGGCTACAGTGCCTATATTATCGCTCAGGGTATTCCGGTGGAGCAAATTTCCCAGGCCCTTAAGGTGCTGATTGAGACCAGGTTGGCCATCAAATGCTATTTTGCGAAACCGCGGAAGGAAAGTGAATATTTTGAGAAGGAGTTGGCCGAATATCTTTTCGGCAACAGTAATGCAAGCATTCGCGATATTGCAAAGCGAAGCGAAAACCGCTTGGAAATGGACCGATCATATTTTGTCACCCTGGTGGAGGCTGAAGAAGGATTTGGTGCCGATATGCAGTCGGTTCGTTCTTATCTCTGTGAGTGCCTGAAGAGAGACAAGTTTGATCCGGTTCCTGTTGTCTGGGCCAATACCCTGACCATGGTAGTCCCTATTTGTCCCAATCGGGCTCGGCTTGATGAGCCTTTCAATTGGCGGGATATGATGAGCTACAAGGAAGTTGTGGAAAAAAGGTTTAACCTGTCCCTGTCCCAAGGCATCGGCCGGGCTTATCCATTGAATGAGCTGCGGAAAAGCTTTTACGAAGCGCAGGTTGCTTTGACCCTGCCCGGTTTATTGGGCAAAAAGAATTACCTGCAGAAGTTTTCAAAGCTGGGTGTTTACTATCCCATATTCAGCCAGAGCCTTAATGATATTAAGGGCTTTTGCCAGGAAATGCTGGGCAAGGTTATTGAATATGACGAGAAGACTGATGGCGATTTGATGCCCACCCTGCGTAAACTTTTGGATTCCAACGTAAATATGAAGAGTACCGCTGACAGCCTTTTTATTCATGTCAATACCCTCTACTATCGAGTCAATAAAATAGAAGAATTGCTGGGAATTGATTTTTCCAGCATGAACAGCCGGGTAAACCTGTTTATTGCCATCAAGGTCTGGGACACTCTGAAGGCCTGTGGTTTGGTGTAAAAAAGCCAAAATGGAGAGGGAATATGTATATTTCCCTGGATATTGTGGGGCTTAAACTAAAAGAGTACCCGACCGAGATCGCCTGGCGGCAGACTACCAATTATGCCGCAGCGGTGAGGGATATGCCCGGATCTTATACCAAAAAGCAGGTATGTTGTTTCAAGCCTTAGCCCGGTTCCACATTCTTGTTTTCCCGGTTCCTCGGACTGTGATATTATGATAGGGTACAAATATTACGGATAAAAACTTACCAGAGCATGAGAAAGGGGATAACGGTGTGGATTGGAAAACCCGCTTCAGCGATAAGGTGGTTTTACCTGAAGAAGCCATCAGAAGAGTGATCAGGCCAGGCGACATAATTGGTGGAGCTATGACCTGTGGATTTCCCCAGGTATTGCCTGAGGCCATTGTCCAATATGCCGAAGAACTTTCAGGCATCACCATCATGCATGGCATTGTTGTCGGGAATGCCCCTCATTATGCGCCCCATCTATCGAAACACATCAAACTGCGGAACATCTTTGTCTTTGATGCCACTCGCGATGCCGTCAGGGAAGGACGGGCGGATTACGTCCCTATGTATTTCTACGAAATGCCTGAATGCTGGCGTAACGGCATTTGGAAAACCGATGTTACCATGATACAGGTGTCACCACCGGATGTTGACGGCTATATGAGCCTGGGAGTCACCGTGGGATATACCCCGGCGATGATGGAGGTATCCCGGGCGGTGCTGGCAGAAGTTAATCCCAATATGCCCCGCACCCATGGCGAGACCATGGTCCATGTCTCGCAGGTTGATTACCTGGTAGAGGGGGATCGACCTGTGCCTACAGTTCCCAGGTCCAAGCCGGATGAGGTTTCGCAGGCTATTGGTCGGTATGTTGCCGAACTAGTCGATGATGGCAGCACCCTGCAGATAGGGATTGGAGCCATTCCCGATGCGGTTCTGAACTGCCTAACGGAGCACAAGGACCTGGGGCTGCATACCGAGATGTTTTCTGACGGCGCTATGGATCTGCTTAACAAAGGGGTAATCAATAATGCCCGTAAATCATACATGCCGTACAAATCGGTAGTTACCTTCCTGCTTGGAACCAAGGAACTCTACGATTATGCCCACGAGAACCCCAGCGTGGTCCTGCTGCCTGTGGAAAAGGTAACCCACCCCATGGTTATTGCCCAAAACGATAAAATGGTGGCAATAAACTCTGCACTGCAGGTGGACCTGTACGGCCAGGTTAACGCAGAGACTATCGGCACCCTGCAGTTCAGCGGGGTAGGAGGACAGGTGGATTTTGTCCGGGGGGCCACCCTCTCCAAGGGGGGGAAATCAGTCATAGCGCTGCCGTCAACTGCTGCCAACGGCACGGTTTCACGTATTGTGCCCTACCTGGACTATGGTTCGGTTGTAACCACCTCCCGTTGTGATGTCCACTATGTGGCAACTGAATACGGGGTGGTAAACCTTAAAGGGAAGAGCGTCAGGGAACGGGCCGAAGCCCTGGTCAGCATTGCCCATCCCCGATTCCGTGATGAACTGGCCAAGGCTATTCCCTAATCAAAACCGAAGTAAGCAGGGCCGCTTCCCCTAGGGAGAGCGGCCATTGTGTTTTTGTGTGGGTCTATTCTTTTTCAATCCGTTCCTGGATCGGTGTATAAGGTTGATGCACCCTAGTAGTATAGTATTGACCGTCCCTGTCATTCTTGACTACATAGAAAATCAGCTTCTCATCGGATAAGGCCTCAAAATCGGTCCGTTCTTCATTAAGAAACCTGACGGCTTCAGTCGTTATCTGATAGGCGTCGGCATATCCCATCCAAAAGTCTTTCCACTCGACGGTGTACCTGATTTCAGCCTCTGGAGATAAAAGAATGGATAGCATCCCGCATTAAAGCGGCAAAAATGTGATAGTATTATTAATGGGATCATAATCTCTGTGGTCAAAGGAGGTAGTTTTTACCTAGCATTCAGGATTTTGGTGTTTGGAGTCAAATTGCACCTGTAACTCGGGCCCGGCCGCATTTAACCGGATTATCCACCCACACCAATTGGTTGCGGTCAAATCAATATGGCATGCGATGTAGTAACGTACTGTGAATGGAGGTTACCAAGATGAGGATGGCAATAATGGGTGCGGGTTCATTAGGCACAATCATCGGAGCCTTACTGACTAAGAACGGCTATGAAGTAGACCTGATCGATTCCAATGTCCAGCATGTGGAAGCATTAAACAAATCAGGCGCCAAAATTGTTGGTCTTATGGAACTGGTTCAGCCCGTCAAGGCATTGACACCTGAGCAGATGACGGGTGAGTACGACCTGTTCCTTTATCTGGTTAAATCCACTCAACATGACAGCGCCTTGCCGTATGTAGCAAAACACTTGAAACCGCAAGGGGTCGTCGTGGCCATGCAAAATGGTATTCCCGAGGATGCTGTAGCAGCGGTAGTAGGAAAGGAGAGAACTGTTGGCGGTATAGTAGGCTGGGGAGCTACCTGGCTGGAACCGGGAGTATCAAAACTTACGTCAGCACCTGACCGCATGACATATGATATTGGTGAGATGGACGGGAAAGATACCTCTCGGATAAATGAAATCGTAAAAATCCTGTCTGCTGCAGGTATTCCCGAGAAATCAACCAACCTCATTGGTATTCGCTGGACCAAGCTGACTATTAACTGCTCATTCAGCACCATGTCAGCAGTGGTGGCCGGTACTTACGGCGATGTGCTTGACAACCCCAAGGCATTAACCTGTGCGGCTCATATTTGGCAGGAATCCTTGGCGGTTGCGAAGGCTGCAGGAGTATCGCCTGAACCGCTGCAGGGTTTTGACATCCGGCAGTTGGATTTCAGCACTCAAAGAGAGCGGGACGAAAAAATGCCCCTGTTTTCCAAATTATTGACCCCACACCGTAATATTAAAACCGGAATGCTGTATGACATTGAAGCGGGGCGTATGCCTGAGATTGAAACGGCATATAATGGTATTATCTGTAACTGGGGGCAAAAGCATGGAGTAAAGACACCGGTTAACGAGCAGGTGTTGGAAATTGTCATGGGAATGGCTAACGGTAAATACAAGATCGAACCGGCCAATGTTGACCGGGTCAAAATCCCGGATATCCCTGCCTAGGGATTAATGATGAATTGCAATCGTGGGTGGATAAACACCAGGGGGAAGCCGGGATAAACGCGTTAATCAGCGCTTTTTGATTCCCAAGAATAATTCACCAGGAGCTGTAGTTGTAGTCTGCAGTTCCTGGTTTTTCTTATGACTCCAGGGCAGGCAGGAATTTAAGAGTGTTACGAGTAATAATTAAATGCTATGATACTGCCAGACGGTGCAAAAATTCCAGTATAAAAGTGGCAGTTGGGGTTTGACGCGGCATATCTTCATATTGTAATAACAGGGGTGGGGGGGCCGGAGTTAAACTCTCGCAAATGGTGGGAGGGAGGAAATGAAACAGTATCCGGTGGCCAAAGAAGGATGGCCATTCTTAGCAATTCTTGCCGCTGTTAGTGTCGTTACTTATGAGATGTTTTATATGTGGGCGATACTGCCGACCATTCTCTTACTCTTTACCGGCTATTTTTTTCGCAACCCTTACCGGGCAGTGCCGGTTACGGAAAACACGATTGTATCCCCGGCGGATGGAGTGATTACCAGTATTGAGGAGCAGTATGAAGACCTTTATATGGAAGAGGATGCAATAAAAATAAGCATTTTCCTCAGCCTGTTTAATGTACATATAAACCGGAGTCCCTGCGAAGGCACGGTAGATTTTATACAGCGGGTCTCGGGGAAGTTTGTAATGGCCAATCGGAAAGAGGCCGGAGCCGTTAACTCCAGGAACTACCTGGGGCTTAGGACCCCGTGGGGGAAAGTGCTGGTAGTGCAGATAACCGGCTTTATCGCTCGTCGTATTGTATGCTGGGCGGAAGAAGGAGACTTGTTAAACAAAGGCCAGCGATTTGGACTTATCAGATTCGGATCCTGCACCGAGGTCTTCCTGCCGCGAAATATTATGCTGGAGGTAAAATCAGGTGATAAGGTAAAGGGTGGAGTGACAATATTGGGGAGGTTTACAGAATGATTTTTCTGCCCAGCGCCGTGACGCTGATGAACCTGGGAATGGGCGTTGTTTCTCTGATGTTGACTTTCAACCATCAGCTCCGATGGGCCGCTGTATTCGTGCTGGTGGCAGTTATCTTTGACTTTATGGATGGTTGTCTGGCCCGCCGGCTGAATGCTTCTTCTGACTTTGGCAAAGAGCTTGATTCCCTGGCTGATATGGTTTCTTTTGGAGTTGCTCCCGTGTTTTTGGTGATTGCGGTCTTACGTCCCTTTGAGACGCCAGGAACCCTTAGCACCCTGGCGATTGTCGCCGGTATCCTGTATATATTTTGTGGTGCCTATCGGCTGGCCAGGTTTAATGTGCTAAACATATCCGACTACTATGTTGGAGTCCCGATCACCCTGGCCGGGGGGCTGATTGCACTGCTCATTCTAACTGTGCCTACTCTGACGGGATGGTTCTATCTTGTGGTCCTATTACTGTTATCCGGGCTGATGGTAAGCAGGATTGCTGTCCCCAAAACGCCATGGCGCGATCCCAGGAAAATAACCGCATAGTGGTAAATCTCCTATACAAATCCCACGCCTGACATCTTCTGTCAATCATTTCCATCAAAATTCACACATATTTCATAATTTATTGCAGGATGATGGCAGACCAGTGTCGAAAAGGGCAAACATGTGTAAATAACCAAGGAAGTGTTTGCTATGTTTGCCCGATATTTCACATTAATCCGCAGGCATCTTGCCATTCTGGTGCCAGTGCTTTTGATCCTGGCAGTTTGTGTGGTGCAGGCCCAGGCCGCAACCGGAGTGGTAACTGCAACGGTGTTGAATATCCGGGAGGGGCCGGGAACCAATTACACGAAAACCGGTTCCTTGCTGAAGGGAGCACAGGTGGAAGTCGTCACTCAAAACGGCCCTTGGTCGAAAATTCGGCTGAAGAGCGGTATTACAGGTTGGGTTCACTCTGATTATCTGCAGCTCTCCACCGCTGTACAGACCCCCGCCAGTTCTGGCACCGTTCAGGCGAAAAGCGGGATGGTTACCGGTTCGGTGGTTAATGTCCGCAGCGGAGCAGGTATCCAGTATGCATTAAAAGGAAAAGTCAGTCGGGGGACGACGGTGACCATTCTCGGGCAGCAGCCCTCCTGGCTGAATGTGCGTCTTGCCAATGGTGTTACCGGTTGGATTCATGCCGACTATGTCCAGATTACGGAGGCTCCGGCCGCCAATAACCAGGTAAATAGCAGTACAAGCTCGGGAGCCAGGATCGAGGTTACGGGAAGTACGGTCAATCTACGAACCGGTCCCGGGACCAATTATGGTACCCAGGGTCAGGTAAAGAAAGGGGAACAGCTGCCTTTGCTTGGCGAACAGGGAGGCTGGTACCGGGTGCAGACCTCAAGGGGAGTAGCTTACCTGGCGGGATGGTTGGCCCGGGTGTTGACTACCGAGACGGCCAGTGCGGAAGAGATTCCTTCCTCTACCGGTAATCCGGAGGAGAATAGTACCGAGGAAACCGGCACTGTTCCCGACACAGGTCCTGAGGGCTACGAGACGGTTGAAAACGAGACACCGGTGCTGCCGGAAGAAAACCAGCCACAACCGGTTATGGTGGCCAACCGGGTAGCTCTTGATCCGGGACATGGGGGGCATGACTCCGGGGCTACCGGCTACAGTGGGAGTTATGAAAAGGATGTCAATCTGGCGGTGGCGAAAAAGGTAGCGGAACTTTTGAGAGCAGCGGGCTTTGAGGTATTGATGTCGCGTGAGGATGACAGCTATTTGTCGCTAACCGATAGGGTGGATTTCGCCAACTCATCCCAGGCAGCAGCATTTGTAAGCATCCACTGTAATGGATCTACCAATCCAGAAACCAATGGGACCGAGGTCTACTACTATATCGACCAGGATGACCCGGTGGTTGTAGCCCAGGCGGGAGAAAGAGCGCGTTTTGCTCAGATTATGCAGAACAGCCTGCTGCGGGCTTTGGGGCGGAAGGACAACGGCGTCCGCGATAACAAAAATTTTGTCGTGATTCGTTACACCCAAATTCCGGCCATATTGGTGGAGATAGCCTATCTGAGCAATCTCGATGAAGAAATATTGTTACACGACCCTCCTTTCCAGGATCGGGCGGCTCAGGCCATTGCCGATGGAATTATGGAATACTTGGGCTCCATCCAGGTGTGACCTGCATAACCGTTCA
>LFRU01000024.1:0-10256 GCA_001512495.1 Syntrophothermus sp. DTU052
AGGGTCTTGATTGTAGCATCTTGCTCGATAAGGAATAAAAATAACATCCAACAGGTTACCTCCAGCTTACTGCAGTAATGCAATTTGTAATGCAATAACAATTGAATTACATTAGAAAAGACTAAACCAGCAGGGAAATTATACCAGCAAAAAAGCTAGAAAAGCCCGTAAAATCGGGCTTTTCTAAACTAGGTTAAACTAGGCTAAACGTAAAAAGTAAGATTCAGGATCTAGTGAGTGTACGCTCATGGGGGTTCAAGTCCCTTCTGCCGCACCATCAAAAAACCCCTGATAATATCGGGGGCTTTTATTTTCTTGTCTGGGAGGTACCCACTTAATCATTAGTATTTCCTTCGTATTGTTAATAGAGGTTTATCTAAGGGCTTTCCCGAAAAAAGATAGGAGTTATAAAACATGAGGAGGAAAAAGAAGTGCTGTTGACTGAATTGCGTGGAAAGCGGCTGATGGTGATGGTATTGGCCCTGGCCTTGTTGGTACTGGCTGCCGGATGCGGAGGAGGGACCAAGGAGACGGGAAGCCGGCCGCAAACAGCAGATGAAGCAGATGTGGATATTGCGAGTCTGCTGGCCAAAGGACAGGAACTGCCGGGGCTGATCTATGATGCGGTAACCAACGTAAACGGAGAGGAGGCCTTCACCGTCAAGTTTGCCGTCAAGGTACCGAATATGAGGGTTGAGATGGATGCCCCTGAAATTGGGACCAAGATGGTATGCATCATCAACACCAGCGATGGGGTGGTATATACCTTGTCGCCTGATCAGCAAACGGCTACCAAAATGCCCCTGGCACAGTTTGAGGTTGATACCGCCACCCCTCAGGATTACTCGCAGATTATGGATCCTGACTCCATGAAGTACATAAAAACAGAAACCCTTGATGGCAAAGTCTGTCTGGTATACGAGATTACCGAACAGGATTCATCAGGAAAGGTTTGGCTGTGGAAGGATTATGGGATTCCCCTGCGGGTTGAGGTTACTCAGGAAGGGGAACAGGTAGTGACTGAATTCAAGAATGTCCAGGTGACTGAGGTGGATGATTCTCTGTTCGAGCTGCCGGGAGAGGTTATGGACCTCGAGGATTTTGATTTCTCCCAGTTTGTCCCGTAAAACATCAAGACCCACAGGCGTGGGCCGGTGAGGATATCGGCCATATCTGGATAGCTTTGATTATTTCTTGTTGAATAGGGACAGGTTCCGGCAAATTGGGAGCCTGTCCCTATTTACAGCCCACAGTTTTTGCTTTCCCTTATCTCCGCCCTGTTAGAGGGCAGGCCGTCCCGCCAGGCCAACAACTCCGGTGGTTATAATGTTATTTTCCTGGGAATATCCATGTTCTGAATTATACAAAAAGCAACACGTAACATTACATTTATGGTATAAGTAGGATAGAAAAGGAGGGGTGAATTGATGAAAGATAACTGGCTGGAGAAACTAAGTCATACGTTGGTCGAGTACGATTCCGGAGTTGACATGATCGCCCACGGGACGTTTAAAGGCAAAGAATACCGGGTGCAGAAGTTTTTTAAGGGATACCGGGCTTCCGACACCAACAAGATGTTGGAAGAGATGAAAAGGATGCTCTGGTCAATCATCGAGGAGGATTATTCCACCATAGAGGTACCTTTTAAGGATGTCATTGAGGCATTGAAAGAGATTGAAAAACATGGTGGAATCGATGTTCGATATGACCGGTTGGCCGTCTATTACGGGGATGGCGAGAAGGCTCAGACCATGTACAAACACCTGGTTAACATGGGTTACCTGCGCAAAAGCAGTGATCTGGGGGATCTTATCATAAAGGCCAGCCTGACTCCTGAGGCTCGCGCATTGTTGGAGGGAATTGAGTAGTAAGAACCTTAACATGCTATTGCTGTCTCTTGTGCTTTGTTTTGTCACGGTGGTGGGTATTCTCGTAGGGAACGGGTACATACAGCACCGAAGGTCGACGCGGCGAGGTTTGAGGAAACAGTTCCATCAGAAGGTTTATCTCGTCGGGGATTTTACAACTGACGGGAATGCCCAGTTGTTTTATCATTTCACAGGTGAGAGGGTAATCGTGGGTCCAGTTGCCGGAGGTTAGCAGCATGGCTATTTCATGTGCTCTCTCCTCGGGCATCCGATCGCTGACGAGTTCCTTTACAAAGCTCTGGATCTGGTTAACAGCTTTTTCGGCAATGTCAGCCAGTATCAGGGTTTTGTCGTTCAGTTCGTGAATGTGCTTGGCTTTGACCGTTTGCAGGATGGAAACGGCAGGATACTGGCCAATTTGAGGGTCAACCGGACCCATTACCGCATTTTCGTCCATTACTATTTCATCAGCTGCCAGGGCGATCATAGTCCCACCTGACATCGCGTAGTGGGGAACAAAAACGGTGACCCTGGCTGGGTGGCGTTTGAGGGCCAGGGCAATCTGTTCGGCGGCCAGAGCCATTCCTCCCGGGGTGTGAAGTATAATGTCAATCGGCATGTTATCAGGAGTGTAACGGATTGCCCGAAGTATTTGCTCAGAATCCTCTATATTGATGTAACGACTGATGGGCAGACCCATGAGGCTGAACATCTCCTGGCGGTGTATCAGGGTAATGACTCTGCTTTTCCTCTGATTTTCCAGCTTTTCTATCATCTTGAGACGATGGGACTGAAGCATGTAATGTTGGGCAAAAGGAACCAGAAAGACGAGCGCCAGGATAACAAAGACAACATCAAAAAGAGAGAACTCCAATTTCTCACCTCTCATTTCGCTAAGTATTAACATCCCCTGGCAGTGTGAGTTTATTCAGATATGAGACCGCATGGGACGGTGAAAAACTGGATTTGTCGGGTATCATCATGTGCATGTTCAGGATATTGGCGGCTCACAGCGCCGCTTGGCTCCCCAACCCCGCCCGGCAGTGAGGGGTTGGGCAAAAAAAAGGGTCCCCTGCAGGTCCCTTTTTTTGCCGAATGTCGGCCGAAATTATGTAAGTAAACGTTAAAACTCTGTTATCTTCTATTCTTCCTGTGGGAAGAGTTTAATCACCGTCGATTCACTCACCTGACGATCTGATAGGTTATGGTGACTGTACCGCGGACGGTTATATCTCCCGGTTGGATGGGGACAGCTTCTCCGCTGGCCGTGACGGAATCGAACGTCCTTAAGGGGTAGATCTCGGTAGTGGGGGAGCTTTCTCTCACACTTATTACCGCTCCTATCTTTATTCCCAAGGCTCGGGCAATCGCGTTGGCTTTTTTGTTGGCGTTGATGCAGGCCTGGCTCAATGCCATAGCTTGCACGGAATTGTTGTCATGGAGAAAATATGATATATTTTGTACTTCGTTGGCTCCTGCCCTCAAGGCGGTGTCGATGATAGAGCCGGCACGCTGCGGGTCATCCAGAGTTACTGTGATCTGATTGCGTACCTGGTAACCTATTATCTCCGGGGGCTGCTCATCTCCGCTGCGTCCATATGAATACTGGGGCCAGACATTGAAACGCGAAGTTTCAATCTGGGAGCGCTGCAAGCCCTGCTTCAGTAAGTCGGTGACAACCTGATTCACAGTGCGAGAATTCTGCTCCTGCAGCTGTTCCAGGTTTTTACCCGAGGATACTACCGCCAGGGTTATTTTTGCCCGGTCAGGTTGGATATCCACCTGGCCGGTACCAGTTACTACCAGTATAGGGCCTTGGACGTTGTTGAGTTCGGCGGCAAATGCCGGGTATATGCCCCAGGTAACCAGCAATCCGGCCAGCAGAAATACGAATACTGTGGGGAAGTGTTTTAGTAAAGCCATCTTTCTCATGTAAAAACCTCCTTTTTCATTTTACGGAATTGGCTACCCGGACCAATTCGTCAGGTGACAGGCTGCCGGTCAACTCGAACTGGTAAAGATGACCATCATGTTCGGTGGTCCATCGGATGACCGTCGGGTCGGAATGAGCCGCGGCATCCGACTGCAGGTCATATTTCGCGAGCGGGTAGTACCCTTCATCGGTATCTCTGTTAGCTGTTGTACCATTGGCAGATCCCCCTGCCTTTGCCTCCTGCATGGTCCGGAGACAGATGTATCCTGCCTGATCGTTCTCATAGTAAATGGTGATATTGTTTTCCGCATCGCTTTCTACTCTGACGAGCCGATAATCGTCGGGGATATATGATGGACGGAAAACCACCACTTGTTCACCGGCTCTGTCCACGGCAGACGGTGTGTCGAATAACGACAGGTCACCTCTGCCTATCTCAAACGAAGGAACACGTTCTTTATATTCTTTTTCCGCCAGGATCCGTAACGGTTCGGATGCTGTTTTCTGCTCCTGCTGCGGCATTTTTCCAGCGAACATAGGGGCGTTCTGTTGTTCGGATTCCATTAGCTGCGGCGCCGTGTTCAGAGGCTGAACTGAATTCTTGAAGGAATCGGGAGCCACCAGCAGGGCTATTATTACCACCGCAACCGTTCCCATTGCCCACCAACCACGGCTGCCTATCTGAGACCCTATGGTTATTCTCCCGGGTGGTGCGGGGATGGCCTGGTCTTGAGCTACTGCGGCCAGGACCCGCTGAACGAAGTCCGGCGACATCTCTGGAATATCTTCATCATACACCAGGGCTTCACGTTCCCGGGCTGTAAATTCAGCCTTTCTCCTGCATTCCGGGCACTCCTGCAGATGCTCTTCCAGTTCCTGGAGCATCTGCGGCGGAATATCCCGCAGGTCGCAATAAGCGAATAATAAATCATCTACCTGCTTGCACTTCATATTCAAACCTCCCTTCAGCCATTCTACCGAGCAGAATGCGGCGCAGGTTTTTGTGAGCCCGGTGCATTCTGACCTCTACATTTTCCCTGGTAATACCCAGGGTCTCAGCAATTTCTGAGTTGGTTAAGTCCAACTGATAACGCAGGACAATCATGGCCCGATAGTTCTCAGGCATCTCCAGGACTGCTCGAAAAACTTCTCTCTGCAGCTCCTGAATCTCCACATTCTTGTCCGGGCTGACAGCGCGGACGTTATCAAAATCTGCGCTGCCGGTTAGCGCATCGTCAAAACTGAGGAAGACCACCTTGCGTTTGCGCCTCAGCCTGCTGATACAGGTGTTGACTGCTACCCGGTAAAGCCAGGGTTTGAATTTCTTTTCCGGGTTAAAGTGGTTCATTTTCTGATATATGTGAATGAAAACCTCCTGAGTCAGGTCTTCAGCTTCTTCCTTGTGACCAACCATTCGATAAGCGATCTTGAAGATTGGTTTCTGATACCGGGTTACCAGTTCCTCGAAAGCTGTGAGGTCACCTTTGATAACCTGCTGTGCCAGAATCTCGTCTGAATCTGTACGATTCATAGTAAAGACCTCCTGATGACTTCATTATAAATACGCCTTTGAGACTAAACTCTTTCAGTTATGGGACAACTATCGCTCAAGAATTGGTTTCCAGTAAGATACGAAGTGAAGTATGTAGTCCGCCTGTACTCAAAATCAATAATGGCTGTACATCCATAATAAGAGTCGGAATAAGGGCTTATCAAGCACTTTAGTATAGGCACTCATTTAGCTTTCCCTCCATAACTTGGTGTAGGGACACCTGCCGACCGGGAAGGATGGAAAGCGGGAATTGGAAATCAATGATTGTTGGATTGCGTTTCTAGTATTTGCTAGAATAAAAAAGTGGCTTTGAAGCGAATCCATTTGAGGGTATTACTATGACTGATTTGAAGTTCAGAATCAGAGAGCTGATTGACGAGCACCAGTGGCAGCAGCTTCGCGATGAAGCATGGGAAAGCTGGCTTATTCCCGATATCGCAGATGCTCTGCTGGGACTCAGCAAGAAAAACCGGGTGCTGGCTTTCCGCCTTATTCCCCGGGAAATGTCGGCTGAGGTTTTTGCCTATCTGGAAAAGGAAGACCGTAATGCCCTGCTCAAGGACCTGACGGATGAGGAGACCCGGCGCCTGCTGGCGGATCTGCAGCCGGATGACAGGACCACCCTGTTTGAAGAACTGCCGGGACAGGTTACTCAGCGCCTGCTCAACTTGTTGAGCCCGGAGGATTTGCGTGAGGCACGCTTTCTCCTGGGCTATCCGGAATACAGTGTCGGCCGTCTTATGACTCCCAACTACGTGGCGGTACGGCCGGAATGGACCGTGGCCCAGGCTCTGGAACACTGTCGGGTAAAAGGAACGAACAGCGAGACCCTCCATGTTATTTACGTGGTAGATGCAAACTGGAAGCTCCTGGATGCTCTGGAGTTGTCCCGATTCATCATGGCGGAACCGAGCCAGAAGGTAGAGGAAATCATGAATCATTCTTTTGTAAGCCTCTCAGCCTTTGATCACCAGGAAGAGGCGGTGAAGACGATGCAGAAGTATGACCTATATTCTCTGCCGGTAGTTGATTCGGGCGGGGTCCTGGTGGGATTGGTCACCTTTGACGATGTGCTGGATGTAGCACAGGAGGAGGCTACCGAAGATATATACAAGAGCGCAGCCGTTAACCCCCTGACTACCAGTTACCGCGAAGCCAGCATCTGGGAACTGTACAGCAAGCGGGTCGGCTGGCTGGTAGTACTGGTGTTTGTGAGCCTGCTTTCGGCAGGAGTGCTGACATTCTTTGAGGAGACCCTGCAGAAGGTGATAGCACTGAGCATCTTCATACCTCTGCTGTTGGGCAGTGGCGGTAATGCCGGCGCCCAATCGGCGACTCTCATGGTCAGGGCCCTGGCTACCGGAGACCTGCAGTTGAGCAACTGGCTTTCGACGGCGGTAAAAGAGATGGTGGTGGGGCTGTCTCTGGGGGTAACCCTGGGTATCCTGAGCACGGTTTTCGGGTTTTTGCACGGCGGATGGGAAATCGGACTTATAGTGGGTCTTACCACCGTGGGAATCATTCTGCTGGCCAGCCTGATAGGGATGATCCTGCCGTTTATTCTAACCCGTTTCCAACTGGATCCGGCAGTAGCCAGCAGTCCGCTGATAACATCAATAACCGACTTTCTGGGTTTGCTTATATACTTTTTGGTCGCCGCATTGATCCTCGGATTCTTGTGAGCGCACAACAGGCAAGGAAGGGGTAAGTATGAAATACAGCCAGGGACAACTGGGACGGGTCCTGGTAGCTAAAATCGAACACGGCGATGACCTGTTGAAAGAACTAAGTCAATTGGCGGTCAAAGAGGGAATGACCGCCGCAGTTTTGTTCTTGATTGGCGCCTTGAAAAAAGCCTCACTGGTGGCGGGACCGCAAGAGGACGTGATACCTCCTTCCCCAGTATGGAATAGCTTCGACGATGCCCATGAGATGATAGGCATCGGAACCCTTTTTGTGGACCACAACCAGGAACCGGTGATCCACCTTCATGCATCGGCGGGACGCGCTGATGACTGCCGAACCGGATGCATAAGAGGGGATGCTGAGGCCTACCTGGTGGTGGAGGTCATCATTCTGGAAATTCTAGACAGCGGTGCGAGGCGCAAGCTGGACGCTATCACCGGTATGGATATGCTGGGGTTCTAGTTGAGCTTTTCATCGTCGACGGTCAGGACGGCTGAGCGCAGTGTCTCCAGACCAATGCGGTCAATCATGCGGCCGATTCTCTCGTTGCGCCTGCCATTCTGCTGATAAAAATCAAGGATACGGTCGACGATGTCCAGCACCTCGTCGGGCTCCCGGTGTTCGATGAGAACATCTCCCAGGCGCGGTCTCAGTCCGGCGTTACCTCCTACCATGATGGTGAAGCCCCTGGGCGTCCCCATGATGCCGATATCGCGCACGGCCGGCTCGGAACAGGAATTCTGGCAGCCGCTGACTGCGATTTTCATCTTCCCCGGCAGTTCCCGCCCGTGATGGCGCTTGTCGATTTCCAACCCCAGGCTTACCGAATCCTGCTGCCCCCGCTTGCAGAAGGTGGTTCCCGGGCATATTTTGACACTGCGCAGACAGAGACCGACGGCGGCTCCGGGTTCCATTCCCAAGTCGTTCCAGGCCGATTCAACATCTTCCGGCTTAAGGCCCACTATGGCGATACGCTGGGCCGATGTTACTTTTATGGCAGCCGCCCGGTACTTCTCAGCTACATCCGCAATCTTGCGCAGGGTGTCGGGATCGGTTATGCCGCCGGGTATGTGCGGAACTATGGCATAAGTCTGTTTGTCCCGCTGCAGCACGGCGCCATGAGGATGGGCCATGGCCCTGGTTTCCTTACTCATTTCTCCTTTGCCCACTGACTGGAGCTTTTCCAGCAGGCGGTGGAGGTCCATGCCGTGTATTTCCGCGGCACCGGCTATGGTCTCGCCGGCAGCAGATGGACACCCCAGACACTTCATTCCCATCTCTTGAAATACCTCGGCTGTTTTCGGGTTGTTCCTTATGACTTCTTCAACCGTACTGTCCTTGGTGATTTCTACGTCAATACCTCCTCATAAGCTTACCTTATTATCGCCATACCTGGAGTCGGACATTCATGTAATAGGAGCTTCAGCCCTCATCCGCCATTCCAAGAAAAACTAAGGTCATGTTCGGCACATGGTACCCGAACATGACCTGTGGAATTATCAGAATAGGCCGCCTGCTAAATCAGATCCCGGCGCCGGGCCTCGTATTTCAGTTCATCTCTGAAGTCGGGGTGGGCAATGCTGATCAGATTCAACACCCGCTTCCTTACCGACTGGCCCTTTATTTTTGCCACCCCATATTCGGTTATTACGTAATCGGTACAGGCGCGGGGAGTGGTAACAATACCTCCCGGGGTAATGTGCGGCGCTATTTTCGAGATTGGATTTCCACCGTTCGCTCGGGGCCGGGCAACCGACGGGGTAGCAATGATCGAGACGCCGCCTTTGGACTCAAAAGCGCCTTCAACAAAATCAAGCTGTCCTCCGGGGTGGGTATACTGTTTCCAGCCCATTGACTCAGAACAGACCTGACCGGTTAAATCCACCTGCAGGCAGGCATTGATGGAGACCAAATTGTCATTACGTCCTATGATGTGAGGATTATTCACAAAATCAACCGGATGGAACTCGACCCCTGGATTGTCATCAATCCATTCATAAAGCTTTTTGGTCCCCATGGCAAAAGTGAAGATTGACCGGTAGGGCATAAAATTCTTGCGCTGATTGGTAATAATGCCGGCTTCC
Organism: Syntrophothermus sp. DTU052; assembly: GCA_001512495.1. Lineage (GTDB taxonomy): Bacteria > Bacillota > Syntrophomonadia > Syntrophomonadales > DTU052 > DTU052. Next base: position 9,124 of record LFRU01000024.1, read on the forward strand.
CATAATTCTACCATGGTATCGCAGGCCATCTCCGAGTGAACCCCCAGATCCTTAACACCGGTATCGAGAAAAGCCTTGGCAACTGCATTAGGTATGTTGCCGATGCCCAGCTGAATAGTGCTTCCGTCCTTGACGAATTCTGCACAGTAACGGCCAATAGTTTCCTCCTCCGGGCTTAGCGGTCCAGCCTCCGGGAGCACTGCCAGGTCCTGGTCCGCTTCCACTATGGCATCAACCTCTGAGATATGAATGTAGTTTAATCCCCGGCTCCTTGGCATCTTGTTATTCACCTGAGCCAGGACCAGGTAGCGGTTGTCACCTTCCCGCCGCCGCCGAGCAGCATTATGAGCAATGGCTACGGTGGCGTCCGCACCCACTCCGAGGCAGAAATACCCGTGCTTGTCCATGGGAGTGACGTTTAACATGGCCACATGCATGGGGCGATAGTTCTCGTCCGTATACATTTTGGGCATGTTGCGGAAGAGTATCGGGCTCATGGTAAATTCGCCGCTGACGACCTTGTCGCGGGAAGCTGTGGGATAGCCGCAATCAACGCGGATGTTGGTATCCCGGTTGAGCTTGCGCCAGGTATTTTGAGGATGGATGTCCACAATGTGGTTTATGGTAATATTTTCGACTTCCGGTTCCCGGTCGACCAGGGCATTTACCAGGGCGAGGGGGACTGGTACGGCAATGCCGATCCACACCTCGGTATTGTTCTTAATCAATTTGACGGCATCTTCGGCTGACATCAGCTTCTTTTTGTACATCTGCTGCAGGTCCATTTTTTCACTCCTTGATCAATGATAATGTGAGGAGCGAGGCGCAACCGGAGTATGTCGCAAACCGGAACGGCTCTCACTCTGCTATAGTTTTCGCTATTTGTGAACATCCAGTGTAGCCGGTACCGCCGGCAAGGAAGGTAGGCGTGCCTCCAACACTCCTTTCATGAAAGATTCTAGAGTATCTAAAGCTATGGGATTGGTTACCTTGCCTTGTTACAGGGGGCAGGGAGTTACTTCCGTCTGAAATCACCCCTGATTAATCGCTGCCAAGAAATATGGAGCAAACAAGGAGATTTGGTCAGTATCTGTTTTTCAGTATAAAACCATTTCATTGTGGATTGCAATTTG